>CAZVVV010000023.1:0-9915 GCA_964630725.1 uncultured Muribaculaceae bacterium | reverse complement strand
GGCTTCCTATTATATGGTTAAAATCCATGCTTTTTATAGGAAAGTTTTTATCTCTTCTTTTTGTTTCTACTTTAAATGTTTTAAAGTTTTTTTGTTTTAAGAGTTCTAGTGTTAAAGACTTAATGTCTTCGGTATTAGTATGTGTTTTATAGCAAATATTAAACGCATGAATACCAAATGTGTTTGATACTATATCTAATATTTCATTAGTATGTTCATTGCATATTATATACATTCTTGCGTGTTCTTTTATTATTTTAGCATCATATTTTTTAATTTTTTCATTTAAGTTATTATATAAGATGTTTATAAATTGGTTTCTATTGTCTTTTTTGGTAGTTAATTCTCCATATTTTATTAGAATTATGTTTTCCATTTAGTTCACCTTCTTAAAAAAAATAAGCAATTGCTTATTTTTAGTTATTTTCTTTTAAGAAATCAATTACTTTTCTTACTTCAAGTTCATATTTTAAAGTTTCAATTCCACCGTACATTTCTAATAGTTGGTTTTTATCCATTTCATATTTTTTGCTTAGTTCTTCAGCTTCTTTTTCTGCTTCTTCAGTTGATACTTCAATTTTTTCTTCATTTTTTATTGTATCAATAATGAATCTATAAATAATGTGTTTTTCTGCTTCAGGTTTCATTTGATTTTTTAAATCTTCTTCAGTTGATTTAGTTATTTCATAGAATGTTTCAATTGTTATTCCTTGCATTCTTACTTGTTCTTCGAATCTTTTAATCATGTGATTAATTTCGTCGTTTAATAATTCTTCAGGAATGTCAGTAGTAGTTTGTTTTGCTACTGCATCAAGTAAGTCATCTATGTATTTTTCTTCTGTTTCATGTTCTTTAGATGCTTCGATGTTCTTTTTGATTTCTTCTTCAAGTGTTTCTTTAGAGTTTACTCCTTCAAGTCCTAAATCTTCGAAGAATTCTTCATCTAATTCTCTTTTTACTATTTCTTTTATTTCATTAACTTTTACTTTGAATGTTACTTCTTTTCCTTTTAAGTCTTCGATGTGATAGTCTTCTGGAAATGTCACATTAATTTCTTTTTCTTCATCTTTTTTCATTCCGATTAATTGTTCTTCAAATCCTGGAATGAAAGTGTTTGAACCAATTTCTAGTGGGTAGTTTTCTCCTTTTCCACCAGCGAATGCTACTCCATCTTTGAATCCTTCGAAGTCTATTACTGCAGTGTTTGTATTTTCTACTTCACCAAATTCTTTTACTACTATTTCATTGTATTTAGATAGTAGGTGTTCTATTTCATGATCTATTTCTTCTTGTGTTACTTCTACTGCGTCTTTTTTAACTTTTAGTCCTTTGTATTTTTTAATATTTACTTCAGGCATTGTTGTAATAACAAATTCTAGTTCTACTCCTTCATCTGAGATTGATTTTATATCTACTTTTGGTTCAATGATTGGAGTATATTCTCCTTCTTTTAGAGCTTTATCGTATGCAGTTGGTAATAGGATATCAAGTGCATCCATGTATAATGATTCTTTTCCTGCTTTTTTTAGATAAACATCTTTTGGTACTTTTCCTTGTCTGAATCCATCCATTTTGATGTCTTTTTTCTTTTTATCGAATGCTTTGTCTATAGCATTATCAAATTCTTCTTTTGTAAATTTAACTATTACGTTATGTACATTGTTATTTTTTTCCATATTATTTCTCTCCTTTTCGTTAATATTATATAATATTTATTTATTAATATCAAGAAAAAAAGCAAATTGTTTTGCAATCTGCTTACTTTGCTATTTACTTATTATTTCTTTTTCTTCTTTTGATTCTTCGACTAATTCTTGTAGTTTTTTCTTTATTTTATCTACAACACTCATATTGGGGAATGCTTTTACAAGACGTCTAGAGAAGTATGATTTCTTTGTAAATAGTTCTCTAATGTATTGGTTAATGTCTTGAGTAGCATCTTTGTTAACTGTTTTGATGTTTTTTAATGTTTTAGAGTATCCTGATACTATGGTGAATGAGAAGATAAAGTCTATTATAAAGATTGTTGCAAGTACTATGCATAGAATGTTTAGTCCTGTTGAATTCATTGTTTCATATAAATCTATAAAGAAAGGATTTAAGAAATATATTACTATTAATGATACTAATCCAAATGGTACCATTGTTTCTAGGCATATTCTTCCATTTATATTGTATTTTCTTTTACTATAGTCCCACCATCTAACTTTGAATAGTTTTTCCATTATATAGCTTGTAAAATATTCTAGTAGTGAGCATATTACCATTGACATACAGAATAGTCCAAATACTGAATTTTGGTATCTACTTAATAGTATTGTTATTAGTAAGCCACCTACTCCATATATTGGTATGTATGGTCCAACCATGAATCCTCTGTTGTATAGTTTTTTTGTTCCAATGAATACATAGGTTGTTTCAAGTATCCATCCGATGAACGCATATGTTATAAATAGCATAAAATATATTTGTATTCTCATTTACATCACTCCCAATAATAAGAGTATATCAAATTAATATAATAAAAGTAAAGAAAAAGTATTTCAATCTATACTAATTTTGTGATTTGTACTGTTATCTTTTTGTTTTGTTTTATTATTTAGGTATTCTTTGTTTGTTTTGATAAAGTATTTGTTGTCTTTTTAATAAATATCGTATTTTATATTGATATTGTTATTGAAAAGTTTTTAAATTGTACATTTTTTGGTATTAAATTCATGTTGGTCTCCGTAAAATTAATTATGAATATAACAGATAAAGAAATAGACAATTTTAATCTACAGATAATTGCTTCATTATTATTTATTATATCTATAATTATTTCTATTATTCTTACTTATTGTGAAGAGCTTGATGTATTTAATATAAGTATAATTGATAGGGATAAGAGGAATAAGATAAATATTGGTAATAGGTTGTTTGCTATATTTATAGTTTGTCTTTTCTTATATAGTAGTTTTGTTGCTTTAGATATTGTTAAAGAGAGGAATGGTAATTTAGATGAGCAGTATATTAGAATATTTATTAATTTTATTACTTTAGGTATTGCTTTGCTTACTTTGTATGTTTCTATTAAGTATCAAAATAGTGATATTGATACTGGACAAAATATATTTTAAAAGACTTAATCTTTTTGGTGATTAAGTCTATTTTTTATAATTATTTAATGGTCAGAGATTATCATGGTTTTGTGTTTTTAATAGTCACAATTTCCTGGTGTTCTTGGGAATGGTATTACGTCTCTTATGTTGTCTACTCCGGTTAGATATATTAGTAGTCTTTCAAATCCCATTCCAAATCCTGAGTGATAGCATCCTCCGAATTTACGTAGATTACAGAACCAATCTACTGCTTTATTATCAATATTCATTTCTTTTATTCTTTTCATTAATTTGTCATAGTCTTCTTCTCTTTGTGAGCCTCCCATTAGTTCTCCTGCTCCTGGAACTTCAAGGTCTACTGCGGCAACTGTTTTATTGTCATCATTTAGTTTCATATACCAAGCTTTAATGTCTTTTGGCCAATTGGTAATGAATACTGGACCGTTAAAGTATTCTGTTATATATCTTTCGTGTTCTTTTGCAATGTCTTCTTCATAATCTGGTTCAAATTCCCATTTTATGTCTGCTTTTTTTAGTATGTCTATTACTTCATGATGAGTAATTCTTGTGAATTTTGAATTAACTAATTTTTCTAGTTTTTCTTTTAATCCTTTTTGAACGTATTTATCAAAGAATTCTATTTCTAAAGAACATTTTTCTAATACATATGATACTACGTATTTTAGCATTTCTTCTTCAATGTCCATTAACCCTTCAAGGTCACAGAATGCTATTTCTGGTTCAATCATCCAGAATTCATTGGCATGTACTTTAGTATTTGAGTTTTCTGTTCTAAATGTCGGTCCAAATGTATAGATTTTCTTGTATGCCATAGCAAATGCTTCACCATGTAATTGTCCTGTTCCTGTTATGTAAGCTTGTTTTCCAAATAGATCTTTAGTCATGTCTACTTTTCCATCTTTTGTTTTTGGCAGATTATTTAGATCTAGTGTTGTTACTTTAAACATTTGGTCACTGCCTTCACAGTCTGCAGTTGTTATAAGTGGTGTATGAGCATATACGTATCCTCTTTCTTGAAAGTATTGGTGTATTGCCATAGCGGTAATGCTTCTTACTCTAAATATTGCATTAAAAAGATTTGTTCTTGGTCTTAAGTATGCTTGTTCTCTTAGAAATTCGTTTGAGTGTCTTTTTGGTTGAATTGGGTAGTCTTCAGGACATGTTCCCTCTAATGATATAGTTTTTACTTTTATTTCGAAGTCTTGTCCTTTTCCAATTGATGGAATAACTTGTCCAGTTACTGTTATAGCGCTTCCTATATGGTATTTTTGAATTTCTTCGAATGATTGTAATTCATTATCGTATACTAATTGTACATGTTTAAAGTATGTTCCATCTGAGAAGTCAATGAATCCATATTCTTTTTGTTTACGATGATTTTTTATCCATCCTTGAAGTGTTACTTCTTCATTCATTAATTGATCTAGTTTTTGATATAATTCTTTTACGTCCATGTTTTATTCCTCCCTTATAATAAAAAAATCAATATAAAAGGAGCGTTTTATCGCGGTACCATCCTATATTGATTACTTAATTCATGTAACGGTTTTATCCGGCTTATCCTACTTTATTCAGATAAGCATTCTGTAGTGTTATACTATTAATCTTTATTATTGGTTTCCACCTTCCCAACTCTCTTTGAATCAGTTTTTAATAGCACGTGTCTACGTCATCAATTTATGTATTTAATTTTATACCATTAATTTTTATTTGTCAATTGTTTTTTGTGTAAAGTAAAATGTAAAGTATGTAAAATTTGTTTACTTTTTTCTTGATATATTTTTTAATTACTTTATAATATATGTACTTGGAGGGGATAAAAAATGAAAAATAATAATTTTGATGAAATAGATAATAATAAGAAAGGAAATGGAGTTATTAAGAATCTTAAAATATTTGGTCATAGTATCAAGAGGGTTGCTCCTTATATTATTGCAGGGGCTGTTTTATTTGAGGCTTTTAGTTTTAATGGTTCTACTCCTTTTGTAAAGGATTCTTCTTATATTTACGTAAAATATATTAAGGAATGGGATAGTAATGGAAATGCTACGATTGTACAAGATGGAGATATATATAGTAAGGAACCATTAACTGATGAGCTTGTTAGTACTAGTGTGTTGTATTATACTGAATGGATAAAGAATGAGGATGGTACTTATTATAGAACTAAGTATTCATATGGTATTGATAATTTAGTTTTTAATGATGCTTTGCTTGAAGAAATTCTTGATTGTAAAGATTATTTGGAACTTAATGATTTTTTAGTTTATAAGTCAGATGTTCAAGAAAATGCTAGTAGTTTGTCTCCTGAGGTTCTTAATAATAATAAGGGTTATGTTGTTGTTCGCACTACTGATACTGATTATACTATGCCTATTATGTATATTCAAAATAGTTATAATAATGCTTGTGAGACTGTTGCTTATTTTGCTGCGCTTACTGGTTTATTTGCTGCTATTGCTTATATTAGAAAGCGTAATGGTTATTCTTATCAAGATATAGTTCGTGATATAAAGGAAAAGTATAAAGTTGATAGTAAGATGCATAAGTTTAAGGTTGAGTTATTGGATGAAGAGAAACAAGAAGAAAAAGTAAAAAAAGATGGTTATTCTTATCAAGATACAGTTTGTGATATAAAGAAAAGTTATAAAGTTGATAGTAAGGAGCATAAGTTTAAGGTTGAATTATTGGATGAAGAGGAACAAGAAAAAAAAGTAAAAAAAGAAAGAAAACTTATGTAATTTGGTTTTCTTTCTTTAGTTGAATGTTAATTCTGCTTGGATGTCTTGGTCATTTATGGCAATGTATAGAAAGATTGCTCCAGCGATAAAGATTAAGGTACTTCCTATTAATGAGTACTCTGTAAAGTCTTTTTTATTTTGGTTATCATATATAGAAAGGTTTTTATAGTCTTTGTAGTTGTCATATAAAAAGTATGTGTATATTAGTAGTGCTGTTGAAAATATGAATATTAAAATGTTTCTATATTTTTCTTTTGATATTTGATTGTTTGTTAAAAAGTAGTTTTTTTCATAGTAGTTTGATATAAAGCAGAGTATTATTAAAAATATATATATTATCCATATATAGTTTTCTATTTTTATTTGTTTTAATCTTTCTTTTGTTTCTTTACTCATATTAAAATATATTATTTTGTTTTGTTTTTATTATTAAGTATTTGTTTAATATATTCTAATTCTTCAATGTCTGTTACTTCTTCGATACCTTTTATTGTGTTTTGTCCAAATGTAAAGTCTTTTTTAGATTTTGTAAGTAATAGATAGTCTCTGTCTTCTGCTTCGATTATTTTTTCTAGAGTGTATTTTTTTCCGTTTGTTAGTGTAACTGTTTTCCCAATTTTCAATTTCATTAAAACCGCCTCTTTTTAAAATATTCCTATTATTTCATTATTTTTTATATCTATGTTTAAATAATTTGAATTTTTAGCAAGTCCTGGCATTGTTTGTATGTTTCCGGTTAAAAGTGTTATTATTTTTGCACCATTGTTAATTTTATAATCATTAATTGTTATGGTAAAGTCTTTGGGGTATCCTAATAGTTCGGGATTGTCAGTGATGCTGTATTGTGTTTTTGATATACATATTTTATAGTTTTGAAAATCTTTATTTAGATTTTCTAGTTCTTTTTTTAGTCCTTTTTTATATTTTACTTCTTTAGCAGTAAGAAAGTTTTTGCATACATTTTCTATTTTTGTTATTATATCGTCTTCATCTTTATATAGTTCTAAGTGTTTTGTGTTTTTATTATTTGCTAATGTTGTTACTTTTTTTACTAAGTGTTTTGTATTTTTTGGTCCTTCATTGTATATGTTGCTTATTTCGAATGGTGTATTTAGTTTTTCACAGAATTGTCTTACGTAGTTAATTTCTTCATCTTTGTCGTCTTTGAATCTATTTAAGACTACTAATACATTGTCATTTGCTTGGTGCATTTTTTCTATGTGAAATCTCAGATTTTCTATTCCATTTTCTAGTGATCCTTCGCCATTATGTTTTAGGCTTCTTATTGTTGATGTTATTATTATTAGGTCTGGATAGATATTGTTATTACGGCATTTAATGTCTAAGAATTTTAATGCTCCCATATCGCTTCCGAAGCCTGCTTCTGTTATGGTGTAGTTGCTTAATGACATGGCTAGTTTTGTTGCAATAATGGTGTTACAACCGTGTGCAATGTTGGCAAATGGTCCTCCATGTATTATTGCTGGGTTATTATACAGTGTTTGTACTAGATTGGGTTTTAATGCATCTTTTAAGAGTGTTAGGACTGCTCCTTCACATTTTAAGTCTTTTAGATAAACGTATTTATTGTCTTTGTTTATGCCTATTATTATGTTTTTTATTTTTTCTCTTAAGTCGTTTTCATTTTTTGCTAAGCATAGTGTAACCATAAGTTCTGATGCTGCGGTTATGGTAAAGTGTTCTTTTCTATTTTCTAGAGTTATATTTCTTAGTGCTCTGTCATTTAAATCTAGACATCTTTGGAATAGTACTTTTTGTATTTGTAGTTCATTGCCAAAGTAAATATGATTATCTATGATTGATGCAATTAAGTTATTAGCGCTTGTTATTGCATGGAAATCTCCATTAAAGTGTAGGTTTATATCATTTGATGGCATTACTTGTGATAGTCCTCCCCCGGTTGCTCCCCCTTTTATACCAAATACTGGGCCAAGTGATGGTTCTCTGAGTGCTAAGATTGCTTTTTCATTATTGTAGTTCATTGCATCGCATAGTCCAATTGAGAATGTTGTTTTTCCTTCGCCAAATGGGGTTGGGTTTGTGGATGTTACTAATATCAGTTTTGATTTGTTATTACTTGGTGTTTTATTTATTTTTGCTTTATAGTTTCCATATAGTTCTATTTCATTTTCTTTTAGGCCTAGTTTTTTTGCTATTTTATCTATTTTTTCTAGTTTGAAGTTTTTTGATATTTCGTAGTCTGTCATGATATGCCTCCTTACTCCTATATTATATCATATTTGAATAGTTTTTTTCTTTTTTTATTATTTTTATTATTTTATGGTGTTTTTTGAGATATAATAGTGTTAATTTTAATTCCAACTTTTTTCGTGACTGAAAATGTTGGATTATAATAATACATAGTGCTTAATGTTATAATTCTTTTTCTTTGTTATTTAGGTTTGCTATGTTATAATTGGGGTGTGAGGGATTTACTATGGATTCAAATAATAGAATAGGTTTTTATCAGATTATGTGGCTTTACATAATTGGAGCGTTTTTAGGATTTATCGGTGAGACTTTGTTTCATTTTTATAGTCATGGAGAGTTTTCAAATATGCAAGGTATGATTTATGGACCTTTTAAACCGTTATATGGTCTTGGTGCGGTACTTATGTATCTCATTTATAGAAATGTTGATGCGAAGAAATATTTGTTTGTTGTTGCATCGGGTATTGTTGTTGGGGCTTTGTATGAATATGGAGTTAGTCTTTTT
The DNA here is from genome assembly GCA_964630725.1 of uncultured Muribaculaceae bacterium. Classification (GTDB taxonomy): domain Bacteria; phylum Bacillota_I; class Bacilli_A; order RF39; family UBA660; genus JAEDJI01. The sequence goes on along the minus strand of CAZVVV010000023.1, from coordinate 1,315 downwards.
GAAGAGAATGTTTTTGGTTATAATTCTTGGCTTTATTCTGATGGACCTCTTGTGATTAATAGACGTGTTTATTTGCCGTATTGTTTTATTTGGGGATTTGTTATATTGTTTTATTATTTGACGTTTCCTTATATAAAAAAGATTTATAATTATTTTTGTGGATTTGATTGGTTTAAGATATTATCGTTTGTTGCTTGTTTTTTGATGTGTTTTGATATTTTGCTTACGATTGGTGTTGCAACGAGATATGTTGATAGAAATAATGGGGTTCCTGCTAAGACTGTGATTGGTAATACTATTGATGTTTTTTATGATGATGAGTTTGTAAAGAAGCATTTGCCTCTTATTAAGATAAAGAAATAAGATATTAACATTTTTGTTAATATCTTATTCGTTTTCTTTATTTCTTGGTGGATATTCTTTTTTTTCTTCCATCATATATTTTGTAACGCTTGTTTCAATTTCGTCTAGTGCTTGTTTGCTTAGATTTGATATTGTAACAAGTTCTTTTATTGTGTCTATTTTTATTTTACCCCAGATTAGTCCTGATATTACTGTTAAGTCATTGAACATATCTGGTGTTATGGAATATAGAAAGTATCCAAATAGTAATCTATCTTGTGCAATTATTAGTCTTTTGTCTGTTATTACAAATACTGATGTTGAGATAATGTCATACCAATTATCATTTCTTTGACCTGTAAAAACGTATAGTACTTTTTCATCGTCATTTAAGTGTTTTTGTGCTATTTGACAATGGTTTTTTAATCTCCATGCAACTGTTGATGGGTATCTTTTTTTGAATGATGTTGCCCATCTATAAATATTATTACTATTATCCATTATTCGATTACCTTATTTTCTTGCAAGAATGAAATAAGTTCGTCTTTATCAACGTATCCATTTAATACGTCTATTCTTTTGCCATCTTTATATAACAAGTTTAATGGTGTTCCCCATTCTTCTTCAGTGAAGTATTTATCGCTTGCGTATAATTTTTCTCTTTGGCTATCTGTTACATCTTCGCGGGCTAAGTCAATGTAGTAAACGTTGAATTTTTTTTCTTTTAAAGCATTGTTTACTGATTCTTTGAACATTGTGCAATAACTACATGTACTGCTTCCCACAAACATGAAGTTATATCCTTTTGTTTTTATAATATCTAGATATTCATCAATTGATACTTCAATGTATTTTCTTTCAATAATATCATTGTCCATAAGTCCTTGTGTGAACTTGTAGCTTTTGTAATCGTCATCGCTATATGAATATGTTTTTTCTTTGTTAGTATATTCTTGGAATGATGTTTTTTCTT
>CAZVVV010000022.1:0-10000 GCA_964630725.1 uncultured Muribaculaceae bacterium | reverse complement strand
TGCAACTTCTTTAATAATATTTTTAATATATTTTAATTCATTTACATCTCCCACTAAAGGAACCATTATTTCAGGCTTTACAATAACTCCATTCTTACTGCACTCAGTAGCGGCACCAATAATTGCTTTAGTTTGCATAACAACTATCTCAGGATACGTAATAGAAAGTCTACAACCACGATGCCCCATCATTGGATTAAACTCTTTTAAACTAACTATCTTCTTCTTTAAATCAGAAGCACTAATACCAAGAGACTCAGCCAAAGAAACAATATCACTATCTTTACTAGGTAAAAATTCATGTAAAGGAGGATCAAGGAGTCTAATAATAACAGGATAACCATTCATTACATTAAACAATTCCATAAAATCATTCTTTTGATATGGAAGAATTTCCATAAGAGCCTCTTCCCTTTGCTCCTTAGTTTCAGAAACAATCATCTTTCTAAAACTAAATATTCTATTCTCATCAAAAAACATATGCTCAGTTCTACAAAGACCAATACCTTCTGCCCCAAAATCCCTAGCAACTTTAGCATCTCTATAATTATCAGCATTAGCTCTAACACCAAGCCTTCTAATACTATCAGCCCAAGACATAAAAGTTTTAAAATCTCCACTTATTGATGGTGCAACAGTATCAATCTTTCCAAGATAAACAAGTCCAGTTGAACCATCCAAACTAATATAATCACCCATAGAAAGAACTGTACCATCACAACATGTAAGAGTTTTATTAACAATATCAATACTTAAACTTCCACATCCACAAATACAACATGCACCCATTCCACGAGCAACAACCGCAGCATGAGAAGTCATACCACCACGAATTGTAAGAATACCATTACATATTGCCATTCCTTCAATATCCTCAGGACTTGTTTCAAGTTTTACTAAAATATAATCATCATCTTTATTTTCTATATCCTTAACATCAAAAATAATCTTACCATAAGCCGCTCCAGGAGAAGCCGCAAGTCCCTTAGCAATTACCTTTCCATTTTTTAAAGATTCATCATCAAACATATCATGAAGTAAACTATCAAGTGACTTTTCATCAACCCTCATAAGAGCCTCTTCCTTAGTAATTAAACCTTCATTAACCATATCAACTGCAATCTTAACCGCAGCCTTACCAGTTCTCTTACCACTTCTAGTTTGTAACATATAAAGCTTTCCATTTTCAATAGTAAACTCCATATCTTGCATATCCTTATAATGATGTTCCAAAATATCACATATCTTACAAAACTCCATATAGCAATCAGGCATTACATCTTTTAAAGTATCAATACTAAGTGGAGTCCTAATACCCGCAACAACATCTTCACCTTGAGCATTAATTAAATACTCACCAAATAAAACATTATCACCAGTCGCAGGATTCCTAGTAAAAGCAACCCCAGTACCAGAATTATCATTCAAATTACCATAAACCATTTCTTGAACATTAACCGCAGTACCCCAAGAATCAGGAATTTCATTCATCTTTCTATAAAAAATAGCCCTATCATTATTCCAAGACCTAAAAACAGCCTTAATAGCCTCAAGAAGTTGAACCCTAGGATCACTAGGAAAATCTACTCCTGCAAGTCTTTTATACTCATTCTTATAAATATCAACAACTTCCATAAGATCAGACAAAGACAAATCACTATCCTTAGAAATACCCTTATCTTCCTTTATCTTATCAAAAAGCCTTTCAAAACTAGACTTAGGAAACCCCATAACAACATCTGCAAACATTTGAATAAAACGACGATAACTATCATAAACAAATCTACCATTCGAAGTTTTCTCACTAAATGATTTAACAACCTCATCATTAAGACCCAAGTTAAGAACAGTATCCATCATCCCAGGCATACTTACCCTTGCCCCACTTCTTACACTAACCAAAAGAGGATTCTCTAAATCACCAAACTTTTTTCCAGTATACTCTTCAAGCCTTTCTATTTCACTAAATATTTCCTCTTCAATCAAAGAATTAATACTACAATTATCTTCATAATACTTTAAACATGCATCACAAGAAACAGTAAATCCCATAGGAACAGGAAGTCCAAGTTCAACCATTTCTGCAAGATTAGCACCTTTACCACCAAGAATATTCTTCATATCCTTGTTACCTTCTTTAAAACTATATACGTATTTCATACTATACCTCCCAGTATAATTTTATCAAAAAAATTAATTAATTAAAAGAAAAAAATGTTATTTATTAAAGATTTTAAATATATAAAAACACTAATAAACTTAGTGTTTGCTTTTTATATGGCGTCCCCGATTGGATTTGAACCAACGACCTATTGCTTAGGAGGCAATTGCTCTATCCAACTGAGCTACGAGGACAAAAAATTATTTAAAGAAGAAGAAACCTATAATTAAAGATAAAACTGAATACTTAGCAATATAAAACTTACAAGTAAGAACTTCATATATAGCATAAATATCATCAATAATATCTACTAATACACTTTCTTTATACTTAGGCACCTTTCCTCCAACAGGAAACATATGTGAAGATATAATATTTCTTTCCATATCATTTAAATTAACTATATTACTTGCATTAATAAGAGCCCTTTTATAATGATTTATAAGCCTATACAATCTACTATGTGAATTAAATTCATTATTAAAAAAGTAGTCATGTAATAATGCTGCTCTACTAGCACTAATATAATCAAGATTAAGCCTTTTACATACTTTATAAGTCATATAAGAAACATTAATACAATGTGTAAGCCTACTACCTTGATGATGCACTTCATCACTTATTTTTTTAAAAGAATCATTATTTAAAATATCACTTACTATATTTAAATATTCCTCATCCATAAATAATTCACCAAAAAGATTATAGCACATATTAAAGAAAATTTCATTAATTTTTACTTGTTTACTGAATAAAAAGTTATAATATTATTAATTTTATATAAAAATAATGTAAAATACCAAAACACAAAATTTGTAAATATTGTAAATAGTCTAAAAAAATGTTATACTCTTATTATAGTAAGAAGGAGTGAGTATATGAAGTTATTAAAAAAAATTAATATTCTTTTAGCTTGCGTTGGCCTTCTTTTAACTATATTAGTTGTTCAAGATTCATATGCTAAATATTTAACCGAAGCATCTGGGACTACTAATATATCCATTGCTAGATGGAAAATACTTGTTAATGGACAAGATATTAGAAACAATTCTAGTATTTCTAATGTAATAACACCTAAATTTATTGAAAACGAACACATAAATAATGAAATAATTGCTCCAGGATCTAAAGGATATTTTGACTTAGTAATTGATTGTGAAGCTGCTGATGTATCCTTTTCATATGATATATCTACTAGCGTAAACGTTAATAGTAGTGTTAAAGATTTAAAAGCTACAAGTTATTCAATTGATGGTGGTGAAGTTCAAGAATTAAATGATACTAATATAATATCAGGTCAAGTTTTAGAAAAAGACAATATAAATCAAATTGAAATAAGAGTATATATAGTTTGGGATGATTCTGATGAAAATATTATGGATAATGAAGCAGACACTGAAGCAACTGCAAGTGGTATTCCTGCTAAAATGGATGTTAATTTATCTTTGAAACAAATAGCAGAACAAATTCAACAATAATATTAATTTTTTAATACAAAATGACACATTTTGCTTTGCATGTGTCTATTTTTATGATATACTTATCTTGGTGATAGTATGAAAAAATTATTAAAATTTCTCGGTGGTATAATAGTTACTATTTATATATTAATTGCTATTTTTTTAACAGCATGTTTAATTACATATAATGATTATAAAATATCCGTTTTTGGAGACAGAACACTAATTATAATGGAAGATGATGAACTTTCTTCAAAATATGATAAAGGTTCACTATTAATAATTAAAAAGAATGCTAATGATGATATAAATGTTGGAGATGAAATATTTTTTTATAACACTTATAAAAATGAAGTTGTTGTTAATCTAAGTAAAGTTGAAAAACGTGAAAAAATAACTGATGATGAAACTACTTATACAGTTAATGGTAAGTATGAAATTTCTAGTCAATATGTTATTGGTAAAGCAGATACTGCTGTTGTTATAAATAATATTGGTTCTATTTTATCAGTTATGGAATCAAAATGGGGATTCCTACTTATAATTATTTTCCCAATTTCATTATTATTTATATATGAAATATATGTTATAATTATGGAAATAAAGGAACCAATTAGTAGTAGTAAATAATGAAAAAAATATTTTTTATATTTGGATTAGTTGCTACTTTTCTATTATTATTTAAATTTTCTACATCATTTGCTTTACTTGAATCTAAAGCTGTTCATGTCGTTTCAAGTGATGTTGCTACATGGTCTATAATTATTAATAATACTGATATTAGTAATAGTTCAACTTCATTTGTTATTGATCAAATTAACTGGGATTCAAGTGATAATGTTAAAGAAGGAAAAGTTGCACCTGGAATCGGAGGATATTTTGATATTATAATAGATCCTTCAAATACAGATGTATCAATTATGTATAATTTAATTTTTGACTTTTCTAGTTTAGAAAACACTGATATAGAAGTAGAATCTATTTCAGAAATTTCTAATAATGAAATAATTAGAACAGGTCAAAATACTTATACTGGAATTATTAATTTAAGTGATATAAACAATGGCATTACAAATGACATTAGAGTCAATTTAAAATGGAATAATAATGAAGAAAATAATGAATATGATTATGAACTTGGAAAAAATGCTAATACAATTTTAGAAATACCTGTTTCCGTTGAAGTCTTTCAATATACAGGTGAAGATATTATTGAATATACAGAATAAAGAATAAAGTGGTGGTTATATAATGAGCAATAAGCTAAAAAAAATAGTTAAATATCTTATTAATGTTTTATTATGTGTAGTAGTAGTTGCTATTTTTTTTGCTTTGTATGGTTTTGTACAATTAGTCTTCTTAGATAAACCATATGCTAATTATTTTGGCTATACCCTATTTGAAATTGAAAGTGGTAGCATGTCACCCACTATTAATGTTAATGATATGATTCTTGTTAAACTTACTGATGAGATTAAAAAAGATGATATTATTACTTATAAATCTGATTCTTCTTTTATTACACATAGAGTAATTGAAGTCGGTGAAACTAAATTAATCACTAAAGGAGATTATAATAATTCAGAAGATAAGATTGTTGCTAAAACAGATGTAATTGGTAAAGTAGTAAAAGTTTTTCCAAAATTTGGAATATGGAAAAAAACTATTTTATCCCCAGAAATTATGATTGCAATATTTATTACTCTTATGTTATTTTCTTTATGTTATTCATATAATGGTAAAAAATCTTTAGGACACACTAATAAAAATAAAGATAATATTCCTAATGAAAATGTAATTGATAATTTAAAAATTAGAGTAGTTCATAATAATAATTATAATTTAATTTTAAAAAACGAAGATACTAAAGAAGAAATTATTTTAGATGATGATGTGGAGATTTTGGAAGATGAAGAAGAAATTTTATGATGTATTTGATAAAGAAAAGTTTTTGTTAGCATTTAAACTATCTATTTTAGCAATAATAATACTTTTAATATTGTTATTGATGCCTTCTTCTTTTTCAAAGTTTGTATCTAAATCTGATTCAAATGCTAAAGCAGAAGTTGCATTTTACTTAGTTAAATCTGATTATTTTACTGAAAGTATTTTACTTGAAGAAATAGCTCCAAAAACAGAACCATATGTATATAATTTTACTGTTTCTAATTTTTCTTCTGATGGTAGAACTGAAACTAATCTTTCATACGATTTATCAATTAAAACCACTACTAACTTACCCCTTGAATATAAACTTTTTTTAAATCAAAATTATAATGATGATGGTGCTGTTGATATCATAACCTCTAATGAAACAACTGCTGATGATGATGGTACTTATTTTACTACTTTTACTACTGATAAAAAATATTTTTCTCATTCTTATGATGAAACCAATAATTATCAGTTAGTAGTATATTTTCCACCTACTTATAACGATTCTAAATATCAAGACATTTATGAATTAGTAGAAATTATCATTGATTCTAAACAAATTTTAGATACTGATTAATCTTAAGCAACATTATAGTTGCTTTTTTAGTATAAAAAAAACGCATTAGCGTTAATTAGTTTCATCTTTCTTCTGAGTTGCATCTATTTTAACCTCAATATTTATACAAGGTGTATTAGGATTATTTTGAGTAAATGTATAAGCTTTATCACCCCAATAAGTATCAAGCTCATCATTACCCGAATCAAAAGGCCAATCTACAGAAAGAACAAACGATTCACTTGAATTTGGCACTAATATAGGATTAGTAACAGATAAACTTATTTTAAAAGGATAATCATTCATTAATGAATTAACCAAACTATCTGAAGTAATACTTCCACCCTCTTCGACTTTAGAAATTGTTCCAAATATATTAACAGAAACAATCTCAAAAGTAAAATCAGCATCTGTATCACCTTTATTAGTAACAGTAATATTTTTTGTATATGTTTTACCAGGATATAAATCATCTATTGTAAGATTTATATTTTGAGATAATTCTTCACCATCAATTTCAAAAAGAACATTCCAAGCTTTAACTTTAGCACCAATACCTCCCTCAACTTTATTAGCATAAATAAACCAAGCAAATGTATTAAGAGAAAAAGTAATTGCAAGTAAAAGAATCATTTTAGGCTTAATTCTTTTCTTTAAATGCCTTAAAATAATCTTAAAAGTACTATCTTCCATACAACTACCTCCTCACAATAAATCTTTATCTTCTTTTAGCTTTTTTCAACCTTTCTCTTTCATTAACAATATCAATAATTTCAAAGAATAACATTATAACAAATGGAATAAATACTATAAAATAAAATCCATATAAGTTATTAATAATCTTACTAAGAGTACTTAATATAAAACTCTTATATAAAACCTTACCATATATTTGATTCTCATCTATCTCTGGATCTTCAATATCATTAGCTATACCCTTAGTTATAAATTTATAAGAATTATCTGAATATTTCCACTCTATAACTCTATGCGTAACAATTTTATCTGCAAAATCTCCTACTTTACCTTGATAAACAACATCATCACCTATTTTTATTTCAGATGGATCAGTTTTTTTAATAATAATCATATCCCATAAATTATACTCAGGAACCATACTTTCTGAAACTACAGTATAAATAGAATACCCCGCTACTGTTACTTTATTATTAGAAATACGTTGTACAAAAATAATACATACTACAGCAACAATCAAAAATACAGAAATAATTCTTAAAATTCTATAAAACATACTAAGTAATTTATTATTCTTAATTTTATTTATTTTATCATTCATAATTTTCACTATCCAATCTTTAAGTCTATTAATCTATCCATATATTTATCAATATTATCTCTAAATATTCTTCTAATTTCTTTATCACTTGTAACATTCTTATACTTAATAATTGTATATTGTTTATCAACTATATCTTTTATTTCATCTAAACTAATATTTTTATTTAAATCTACAATAGTAGAAACCATATTATTAACAAGCTTTTCAGATAATTCTTCTTTATCTTTTGAAGACTCTTCATTTTTATTTAAAGAATCTAAAACAAGAAATTGTAATAAAAAAGTTTCATCAACAAGATTTTTATATCTTCCATCATCAATATAATCTTTCTTTTCTTTTTTTCTAGAAGTACTATCACTTCTATTTTCATGTAAAAAGTTCCATAACTTCATTGCATATTGAAAATTAACATTTTTTATAATAAGATTAGTTTTCTTAACCGGAGGTACAATAAGTGCAATATGTTTTTTTTCAATAGTTTTATAAACCTCAGAATTAGTAAGAGCAGCAATATTTATATCTAGTTTTTGAAGCCTTTCAGCAATACCTACTCCTTCATTATTAACTTCTTTCTTTTTACTATTAAAACTAGAATTAAGATTCATATTTATACCTATCTTTTCATTACCAATATTTGTCTTTGCATTATATTCAAAAGTTTTATCATTTTTAGTAGAACTTTCAAATACTAAATTCTTTTTTTGTTGTTCAATATATAATTTCATATTAACAATAAGTGTATAAATCAATCTATTTTCATAAGTATCATAACTTTCTTCTTTTGTAATATTAAGAATCTTTGAAGGACGAACATCACCAGTTTTCTTATCATATTCTTGAATTAAATTAGTATTTTTTGATAAATGTTTAATACTTTCAACTGTTACACGCTTTGCAAGTTCTATTTTAATAACATCTTCTTCATTTACAATAAATCTATTAGGACTCCTTAAAATATTATCTATATATGGTATAGTCTCTTCCATAAGTTCTAACCATTCATAATTGCATTCAACCTTATCATAATCTGAAATTATTCTAAGTTGAGAATCAATATTATCAGAAAAATGTTTTATCCTATTATCTTGTGCTTCATTATATAATTTTACAATATCAAGATTCTTCATTATTAACACCATCCTAACTCATTTTCTTAAGTCTAAGTAAATATTCAATACATTCCTTCATTTTATCTTTTCCAAATGTTTTATCTAAGAAATCAACATAACCATCAATTTCATCCCTAATATATGAAATATTAAGTTGTTCAAATTTACGTAAAATCTTTCTAGCAATAAAATAATCAACACCAGATATTTCATCACCACCACACGCAACATACACTGGAACAAATTTCTTCATATGGGCAACAATACGATTACCAAAAGCTATTCTAAAATGTTTAATAACATAATTATCCATTTCTTCAATCTTATCAAGTGTTTCCTTACTTACTTTATGTGTTTCCATAGCTTCTTTAAATAATTTATCTAAATAACTAAAGTTAATATCTTGTGCCTCTGTATCAATAGGTTCAAACGCTTGACCCTTATCATTGATATCTATAGGCATAGCTCTATCGTATACTTTATCAGTAACCATAAATGTAGAGTCATCATTATTGATAGTGCCAATATACCACATATTAACTGGAACATGTAATTTTCCATCTTTTATTCTTTTAGGATCATTATCCCATCCAGATGAAACAAGCTCTACTATCCATTCATCAGTATTAGGCATTTCAAGAATAGACAACATTTCTGCAAAATAATATTCAACACGTGAAATATTCATTTCATCAAGAATTACAGTATAAACATCATCAGTATATCCAGCCATATACATTTCCTTAAGAACTTCTGTTTCATTAAATTTCTTAGTAAATTCATTAAAATAACCAAATAATTCAGTTCTATCACGCCATGAGGGTTGTACAGAAGCTACACAAGAATCATGCTTTAAAAATTTTCCCCATGCATACGCTAAAGAAGTTTTACCAGTACCAGAAATACCTTGAAGAATAATTAATTTTGTTGAAGCAAGACCTGCGATAAAAATTCTAATCATTTCACTTTTATAATATAATCTAAGCTTTGAAGCCGCAAAATTTCTAAACAATTCAACAAGTTCCTCCAAAGTAAAACTATTATTGTAATTTTTAATCTTATACTTTTCAAATTCCTTATCAATTGATGCAAGTTTAGAAAACCTTCCATCAGTAGTAACAACTTCATTTTTATCCTCATTAACCTCAACTGTGTCTTCTTCATCAGCTTTAAGTCCTAAATGTGAAACCTTCATTGCAAGAATATCTTGTTTTTCACTCATTAATGTACTAACTTCATTATTTAATTTAGCAACTTCTTCTAATAAAGATTCTTGTTCTACTAAAGTCTTTCTAACCCTAATATATTTTCTAATTAATAAATATATTAAAAATACTATAAATGCTAATACTAAAATAACTAAAAAGATAGCAATACCTACAAATATCCATTCAGGACCAGAAAAATCTTCTTTATAAAAGTTTATTATCTTAACATATGCTAAAATATCAAACATTTGCTTAACACAATTTATAAAAC
>CAZVVV010000021.1:0-10121 GCA_964630725.1 uncultured Muribaculaceae bacterium | reverse complement strand
CCACAATAAGGACAAACTAAAGAAGAAAAATTAATTCTATGTCCACACTTAGGACATTGTTTAGTTTGATCCTCAGTAATTTCTATTCTTTCATACTCTTCACTATGACCATGATTACCATAAGCACTTTGTCCATTTTGAGTAGGATCAAGTTCCTTCAACTCATCAAAACTCATTGGACCTTCATTAGAATCAGCTCTATACTTTCCAAACACACTCTTTTTATCTTTATCATTATCTTTTTCTTGATCCATTAACAATTCCTTTTCTTCTTTAATTTCATTAATCTTATTATTAATTTCTTGTACTTCACTAGAAACACTATCTTGATTACTAATTGTATCAACCATTTCTATATCATTAGTTTCATCCTTATTAGGCTTATCCATTTTAAATCCAGGATTACCTTTTCTTTTCTTAATCATTACAACAACTATCGCAGTAATACTAGCAACAAATAATACCCCTGCACCAATAAGAATAAATAACAAAGCATTACTTTTTTCAATAATTATTTTATAAGTATTTTGTGTCCCATCCAATGAAGTAGTATTAATAGTAATAATATCTCCATTCTTTAAATCATTATTACCATTTATTTGATAAGTAGCACCCTCTTCTTGCATAACAACAGTAATATTTAAACTCTTAGTCTTATTATCAAGCTTTAAATTATAACTAGTAGTCATAGGATTAAAATTAATATCATAACCAGCAATAACAAGATTAGCTATATTAGGATTATCACCAAGAACTTCACCAACTTTTAATCTCTTAACATTTATACTATATTCTTGAGTAGCACCATTCTCAGCAGTTACCTTAATAACAACTTTATTATCCCCTTCTTTTAAACTTTTAGGACTATCAACTTCTACTTTAGCTTTACTGTCTTCAGCAGCAGCAACAACGTTAATTGTACTAACTTCATTTAAAACCCTAACATCATACATAAATACATTTGAATCAAAATTAAGCTTTCCATTATCAATAGTAATTGAGGACAAAAGAGCATTATTAGATCTATCATCAGCGCGATTAACAACTACCTTATAAGTTTTACTCTTTCCACTCTCAGAACTAACCTTTATTGAAAAAGTATTATCTCCAAAAGCAAGTTTAGTATCCTTAACAAGTCCACTAACTTTTTGATTATCTTCCTTTGATACATCAATACTAATCTTTTCAACACTAGTATCAACACTAACTTTATACTCTAAAGTATCTGCACTAAATGCTGGAGAAAGACTACCACTAGAAAGAATAATTCCTTTAAGACTAGTATTATCATCACACTTTCTATTTATATTTAAAGTATAAGTAAGCTTCTTACTCTTATCACCAGAAACAGTATTAATCTTTAAACTATTAGAGCCACACTTTAACTTATGATTACCTGTACCACTTACACTAGTTCCATCTGCTGTAACATCAGCACCAATACTAACACTTTCACTACTAATAGAGTCAACGTCATACTTATAAACAGTACTACTAAAATTATTAACCGAAGAACCATTAACAGTTATACTAGATAAAGTAGCAACTGGAGATAAAATACTAAATGAAACACTACAAGGTTTAATAGATACACTTGAACCATCTGAACTACTTTTAGCATTAAGAGTCAAACTAACCTTACTTTTACCATATCCAGTAGATTTAACCTTAAAAAAACCTATCTTATCACCATTGCTAACTTTAGTATCATTAGCAAGAACTGTAGTATAATCCTCAGTAACAATAAGAGCATCAGCACCACTTACAACATCAAGTGAATCAACAGAAATATCCTCAATTTGTCCACCACTTACATTAGCAAAAACATTACAAGTAACTTCTCCATTATACTTCAAAGAATTACACTTAATATTAATACTAGCACTAAGGGCATCAACACTATTCATACAAATAAAAGTTAAAAGAACTGCACTAATATAATAAAAATACTTTTTCATCAATCTCAACTCCTCTATTCTAAAAGAATTATACCAAAATTAATGAAAACTGTAAATAACATAATTTATCTTTGTCAATAATCTTTTATAACTTCACGTAAACCACTTACTTCTTTAGCTAAATTATCATTATCAAATATTTCAAACATATATTGATATCTAAAAACTGCAAAACCTTTATAATTCTTAACTCCTTTTGAACTCATAACCTGTCTTTTAATAATATCACTATTATTTATCCATTCATTAATACCTTCCCCAGCATAATTATCAACCATACCAGATTTATAAATAGAAAGAGCAACATATAAACTAATATTATTAACATTAAGATTACTCCACTCTTCTAAAGTTTTAGTATAAGGTTTACTCTCATTAAAAAATCCATAATACAACTGAGGCATTATAAAATCTAAATACTTATCATTCAAAATTCCACGAACATCTAAATACTCACTATTTAAATTATTTGAAATATTACCACTTGGACTAATACCAAAAAAAATATCATTATTTACCTCTTTAATAGAACTATAACATCTCTTAAGTAAATCATTAACATTAAATATTCTATAATCATTTAAAGACAAATCACCATCATAAGCATTATAACTATCAAGATCAATCTTATCATTTGGATAAAAATAATCATCAAACAAAATACCCTTAACCTTATAATTCTTAGCTATCTCAACAACACCAGACACAATTAAATTCTTAACATCATCTTCTGCAGGATTAAAATATATTCCATTATCATAAACCCCAATCAAAGAAGTATTAAGCCATTTATAATAACTAGCACTCTTACTTATTTTACTAACATCTCCAGTATTAGATATCCTATAAGGATTAACCCAAGCATATAAATCTATATTCTTACTATCACAAACACTTATAAAATAAGACAAAATATCAAAAGCCTTTCCATCATCATAAGAAACATAAATAGACTCAGGAAAATAAGAAGACTCATATATAGCATCACCAAAAGCCCTAACTTGAAGAACAATAGTATTAAAACCAAAATATGAAACATTATTAACCATTTCATTAATAATATTCTTTTGTTCTATAACCTCTTTACCTTTTAAAGAAGAATAATCAATATAAGAAATAAAAACTGCTTTCATCATATCATCTTTATCATTATCAAAAGTACTACTAGAATTATTATAATTAAGATACAAAGCACCAAATAAAATAACAATCATTAAAAAAATAACTCTTTTCATTTATACCTCCCTCTTAAATACTCCTTCTCAGTAATATATTTATTATCAATATAAATAATATGCCTCTTATCCCTATAAAAACCATCTTTACTCTTTATAATCTTATACTTAATAAACTTATAATCACCAAGATACCTTTCTAATAAAAACCTATTATATAAATAACCCTGCTGTCTAATAAAAACAAAAACCTCAGTCAAAATAAAAACCATCATCATAACTAAATTAAAACTATTAGAATTAATAATCACTAAAAAGATAAACAATATAGAAACAAAACAAATAATTAAATTACACCATCTATAAGAAAAAAAATAATTACCAAAAACATTAACAATCCTTCCCCCATCAAGAGGATAAATAGGCATTAAATTAAAACTAAGTAAAGTAAAATTATAAGTTTTAAACAAACTATAAGTCTTTAAATCAATAAACCCATTAATAAAAAATAAATAAATTAAAAAGAAATAAACCATCTGAAAAATTGGACCCATCACTAATATAATTAACTCTTCCTTTATAGGCCTATTAATCTTTTCATTAAAACTAACACAACCTCCATAAGGATAAATACTAATCTTATCAATATTCCATTTATAATAAACCGCACTAAATAAATGTCCAAACTCATGAACTATTATAATTAAAAAAACTATTAAAAATTCTTTATAAAGTCCAGTAAAAATAACAAGTACTATAAGCAATATAGTTAAAGGATGAATATAAAACTTATGAAATAAACTCTTTATAATCTAAATACTTCCCATCTTTTTGAAAAACCAAATATAAATTAGAATGGACTTCTCCTAAAAATTCACCCTTAGAAACATAATCATACAACTTAACATTTATGTTTTCTATATTACCATACCAAACATCAACACCATCACTCTGTTGAATTATAACAACTCCTCCATATCCTTCCTTTAAACCACTAAAAACCACTATTCCATCATTAAGAATAGGAACCAAATAAGAATCATCAACAGATAAACTAACACCATCCTTATAAATACTAGCATCCTTATATTCTAAACTTTCACTAAATACTGGTGTAACACTAGACTTAACATCACCAGAAAAAGGCAATACATCTCCAAAATGCTCATTATACCATTTATTAATTCTAGCAAAACTAATATTATTATCATATAAAAAAGAACTAATTTTACCACTATTATCCTTATCAATCTTAATAACAATTAAAACACTAATAACAATAAGAACACATATAAGTAATTTTATAAAAATACTATATAAAACATTACTAAATCTTTTCTTTTTCTTATTCTTAGAAAGATACTTATTAACACTCTTATATTCATACATATTTATCACCTACAAAATTATATGAAAAAAAAGTTTAATATAAACTCTTTTTAAGATTCAAATTACGACTAAATATAAAACAAATTATAATAATATACAAAATATTAATAACAAAAGAATATTTAAATAAACTAAATAAACTATTAAACACAAGACCATATCCTAATATATTTAAAATACCAAAAAGATAAACTATATAAAAAATATAAACAAATAAACTAGATAAAACCAAATATAAAAAATTCTTTTTAAAACAAATAAAATACATAATTAAAAAGAAACTAACATTTATAAACATTACATCACTATATAAAACATCAAGTATAAAACCAATAAATAAAAAAATAAAAAACTTATACTTACTAAAAGACAAAAGAGGAATAATACAAATTATAAAAAGAGGAATAATACCACTAAATAAATAAGATAAAAATAAATCTAAAAAACAAGAAACAAATATTAAAACAATAACACTAATCATGAACAAGCACCATTACATAAGAAATATCCTCTAAAGATGCAATATCAACATATAAAATACCACTTATTCCATAACTATCCTCTAAAACCTTAGAAACATTTCCAATAAAAAGCCCCTTATCTAAAACACCAAGACCAGAAGTATAAACCTTATCTCCAACACTTATCTTATCATAATTACTAATCCCATCAATAAGTAAATACCCATCACTATACTTGTTTATATTTCCATTATACCCATTAACAACAACAGACAATTTATTATCATCATAATTGCTAGTAATCATCCTAACAGTAGAATAATCCTTACTAACAGATACAACCCTTCCAATAAGTCCATCAGCACTAACAACTGCATCATTAATAGCAATACCAGAACCACTTCCCCGAGAAATAATAAAAGTATCAAAAAAATACAATCTATTTCTAGAAATAACCCTAGCATAAACATATTTATTAGAATAACTTTTTTCTAAACCCATTAAATCCTTTAACTTTTCATTTTCTAAAGTTAAAACACTATTCTCTTGCTTAAGACTATTAAGTAAAATATTATCCTTTTCTAATCTATTATTATCATCACTAATACTCTTATAACTTCTTATATCATTAAACTCCATTCCTATCTTATTTACTGGTATAACAATTATTTTATATATTTCACGAAGAGGATTATTCTTAAAAAATAATCTATCATTAAGTAAAAAGAAAAAACAAATAACAAATAAAATAACAAGTAAAATCTTATAAAACTTTTTCATTACTTAAAATTCCATTCTCATAAAAACTATAATAATTATCATCAGTAAATATCATATGATCAACAATAGGTATTTGTTGAAGCCTTCCAATCTCAACCAAAGCATTAGTTAAAATAATATCATCTCTACTCGGAGTAATATCCCCACTTGGATGATTATGCATACAAATAATTGAAGAAGCAGAAAGTCTATATGCCTCCTTAAATATTTCACGTGGATGAACTATACTCTTATTAATTGTTCCCATAAACAATAACTTCCTTTCTATTAATTCTTTTTTACTATCCAAATATAAACAATAAAAATATTCTTGTTTCTTTAAATAAAACAAATCTTTATTCTTTAAATAAACATCACTACTATTACTAAACTTTTCATGAATCTTACTACCAGAAAAAAATACCCTTTTCCCAAGTTCAATTGCACTAACAAGCTCAACAGCCTTAGCATTTCCAATACCATTAATCTTAGTAAGTTCAGAAACACTAATATTACTTAAATTAGATAAATCAGAAACTTTCTTTAAAACTTCATTAGAAAGATCATAAACACTACTTCCACAAACCCCTGTCTTTAATATAATAGCAATAAGTTCAGCATTTGATAAGTAACTAGCACCATACTTAATTAACCTTTCCCTAGGCCTTTCTTCAATTGGTAATTCTTTAATTAGAGTCCTCCCCATTTAATATCATCTCCTTATAATTAGATATAACTATTTTTTGTAAGTCAACAAAACTATTAAGAGATGCTACATCAATTAACTTATCATATTCAGAAAGAACTGATACAAAATTAGCATTATTAATATATTTTTCCCTTACATATATATTAATATTAGACTTTTCATAAAATTCCTTAATCTTTTTAGCATTTTTTTCATTTTTAGTTATTCCTACATAATAATGATATCCATCAGACTCTTCAAGATATAAAAAATCATCATAAGAAGAATTATTCTTTTTCAAATCATTAAGAGCACTATAAACACCCTTCTGTATAAAATAAACCTTCTCTCCTTCATTAAACACATTAGATGAAGACTCATAATTATTAAAAAATACTTTTCCAAAAAAGAACCCAATAACAATTGATAAAACTATAGGTATCAAAAACTTTCCTCTCATTACTATCACCATAATTATTCTACAAGATAAATAATAAGAAAAATGTCGAATAAAAATTAAAGTATAAAAAAAGAATGAAATTAATCATTCAATTTAATCTTTCAGTTATACTAATAAAGAAATCTTTATTCCATAATTTTAAACTATCAACATCTTTAATAAATGGTAAAACATCTTCCTTAGCTTCAACATAATCTATTTTACTAAACTTATCAACCAGCATTTTTTTTAAAATATTTATATTAAACTCATCATTAGATTTTATGTATGAAGATGCAATAAGTTTATTTTTAACTAACTCAATATTAACATTAGTATCACTAGCCAAAAAGAAAATATAATCATATAAATCTCTTCCTTTTATTCTAGTTTTCCAATTACGACACAATATTGCTTGAATCTTTCCCGCAAATAATGACTCTTTATCATATAATCTTACTTGGTGAGGACTTGGTAATAATTTATATTTTAATTCACAAGTTGCCCCACTCGAAGGATTAAGATCCACCTCAAACTTAATTTTAATATTCTTTAAAATATGATCATAACTATGATTTACTTCATTTGGAAAAAACTTTAAAATAAGTTCTAAAGTATTTCCTTTAACAAAAGCAGAAGCAATATTAGAATCAACACTCTTTTGTTTTGAACTAATTTCAAGATTTAACCCATATGCTTTTAATTCATTTTCAATATAAACAAAATATTCATCTAAATTAAAACTATCATCTCTATCAATCAACGCAAAATCTAAGCCTTCAGAAAACCTATCTAAATTATAAAAGATTCTAAGTGCTGTACCACCATAAAAACATACCTTTTCAAAAAAATTACTTCTAGACAAACCAGACAACACTATTTCTTGTATAATTTCTTTTAATGCATTAATCTCATCCTGAGTATTTTTAATCTCATATTTAGATAACATTTGACAAATTATATTATTCATTTTTTATACCTTCTTAAATACTTTGCAAGTAAACTAACATTTGTGGAATGATAAAGTACACTCAATTTTTGAATCTTATCTATATTTAATTTGTTAAAATCTTCAATATTTATACGTAAATCATCAAATAACATTTTTTCCAAATCAGAATAGTTCTTAAGAGGCTTTAAAGTATACAACTTATCACACAAAGCTTTTTCTAAAGTTGCAATTTGATATGAATAACTTCCATCTTGCACTAATACAATCTCAAGAGAATATACAAGCATAGGAACATCCCTATAAGTAAATACACCAAAATCAGTATTATATTGCTTTTTCTTCTTCTTATTAAATGTTGCACAAGTTACAGTATTAACTCTTTCAGGAATAAATCCGTAAAATGATAAAGCATACTCAAATGAAATATATGAAGGTCCATAAATACTACTTGCAAGCAAATAACCAGGAGTATCAGGATTAGTTTCATATAAACCAGTTATAATTTTAAATAATTTTTGATTTTTTATTTCTCTATTAATCTTATTATTTTTATTTGAATAATTAGCAAAATTATACTTTGCCATAGAATTAGTAATTATCATATTTTCACCTCTCAATACCATTATACAGTATTAAGAGGT
Source organism: uncultured Muribaculaceae bacterium (assembly GCA_964630725.1). GTDB lineage: Bacteria > Bacillota_I > Bacilli_A > RF39 > UBA660 > JAEDJI01. The sequence continues at coordinate 1,659 of CAZVVV010000021.1, read as the reverse complement.
GAAAATCAAGCATTTTTTAATAAATAACACAAAGAACCTAAGTCCTTAATCAACTAACTTAACACTAACAAGTTTTGAAACACCAGACTCTTGCATAGTAATACCATATAATGTATCAGCATATTCCATAGTCTTTTTCTTATGTGTAATAATAATTAACTGAGTCTTACCAACATATTTCTTAAAGTACTCACCAATTCTAGAAACATTAGCCTCATCCAAAGCAGCCTCAATTTCATCAAATATACAAAATGGTATATTCTTAATATTTAAAATTGCAAAAAGTAAACTAATCGCAGTAAGAGTCTTTTCACCACCAGAAAGAAGTGAAATAGTAGAAAGTTTCTTACCCGGAGGAGTCACAACTATATCAATACCAGTCTCTAACACATTACTTTTATCAGTAAGTTCTAGCCTAGCTTCTCCTCCACCAAAAAGTTCCCTAAATACATTATTAAACTCAACTTGTACTTGTTTAAAAGTCTTCATAAATTCATCTTTCATAACATAATCAAGTTCATCAATAATCTTAAGAAGTGTTTCAATTGCACCCTCTAAATCAACAGTCTGTTTAGTTAAAAACTCATATCTTAAAGAAAGTCTTTCATACTCATCAATTGCACCAACATTAACATTACTTATTCCCTTTAAAGAACTCTTAAGTTGATTAACTTGCTTTCTAGCAACATCAGGATCAATATCTAATATATAATTAGCTTTAGCTTTTTCAAAAGTAATAGAATAACTATCACTAAGAATATTAAGCATATTATCCATCTTAACACTAATCTTAGAATTCTTAATTTCTAAATCCTTAAGTTCACTCTCTAAAACTCTAATACTTTGATTAAATAACTTATAAGAAGCTTCCTTTTCATCAATCTCACCCTTTAAAGAATCAATCTTATTATTAGATAAATCAATAAGCTTTAAAGTCTCTTCCTTATCCTTTAAAACCTCATAATACTTTCCTATAATTCTTTCTTCTTCTTCATGAAGACTATTATTAGATAAATCCTCTAAATTACTAAGTTCAAAACTAATACTTTCATACTTCTTCTTATAATCTGAAAAAGAACTAACCTTACTATCCTTTTCTTCTTTTAAAATAATCTTATTCTTTTCCTTTTCAATAATAACAACTTGTTTACTCTTTTCTTTATCTAAAAGATTCTTTATAGAATTATTAATCTCTTCAATATCCTTAATAATTCTATCTTTTTCAAGTTTTAAACTTTGTAATTCATACTTTTCAGATATAACAGACTTACGATTAAGCTTACCACCAGTAATAGAACCACCAACATTAATAACTTCACCATCAATAGTAACAATTTTATATCTATTATTAATTTTCTTACTAATTACATTAGCATTATCAAGAGTATCAACAAGTAATACATTACCAAGTTGATTATAAATAATATTCTTATACATTGAAGAATACGAAACAAAATCTGCAAGAACTCCAATAAAGCCATTCATACTATTAAGAACACTCTTTGTATCATCATCAACATATCTAGGTTTTATAACATCAATAGGATAAAAAGTAACCCTTCCTAAATTATTTTCTTTAAGATAACTAATACAATCTTTTGCAACCTTAGGATTATCCACAACTACATAGTCTTTAGCGCCACTAAGAGAAACTTCTAA
>CAZVVV010000020.1:0-10410 GCA_964630725.1 uncultured Muribaculaceae bacterium | reverse complement strand
TCATTACATTTAGGATTTCTAGCAGTACAATAATATCTACCAAATAGAACCATTTGATAATGAAATCTAATCCACTTATCTTTTGGTACTTTTCTTTTTAAAATATTTTCTACTTCTAAAACACTACTTTTTTCTTTTACTAGTTTTAATCTTTTAGACACTCTTTCTACATGAGTATCCACTGCTATATTAGGTATACCATATAATTCAGACAAAACAACATTAGTAGTTTTTCTTCCTACCATTGGTAAACTCTCTAAAATAATCCTATTATTTGGAACTTTCTTATCATATTTATTATATAAAGTATTTGCTATATCAATTATAGCTTTAGATTTTTTAGTATAATTACCAAGTACTTTTATATAACTCTGTATATCACTTAACTCTGCATCCTTTAACTTATCCAAAGAATTATACTTTTTAAATAATTCTTTTGTAACCTGATTAACCCTCTTATCAGTAGTTTGTGCACTTAACATTACAGCAATCAATAACTCATAATCTTTATTATACTCTAATTCACATTTAGGATTAGGTATTAACTCATCTAAATAATTTAATATAGTATTTATATTATTCATCTAAATCCAACCAATCATAATCAAATATATCTAAACTATCCTCATCTTTATTCTTTTTTCTTTTAATATCCAATTTATTCTTATAACCCTTTTTATTCCATTCTACAAGAATTTTATCAATATACTTTAAATTATTAACCCCATTTAATACCGCTTCCTTTAAAGCCTCTTCAATTAGTTCTTCACTAATCTTAGAATCCAACCAATACTTTATAGTTTCACATTCAATAGGGGATAATGTTCTACCAAACTCCTGTTCAATCTTCTTATATATCTTACTATTATCGTTATTATCATTAGTTTCTTGTTCTTGAATAATTAAACTAATTAGTTTATTCTTTAATAATGATATATCAATATAATCTTTTAATTTATTATTCTCATTTTTAGTAATTACTTCAATTAAACTTTTATCAGTAAGAGAAGCAATTATATCCATAAGATTTGGTATACTATACTTTAAAACATTACAAAAACTATTTACATCAAATGGTATATCCTTTTCATATGACATAAGATAAGAGGCAAATATTAATTCTTTTTCATTCATATTAAGCTTAGAATAATTCTCTAATAATATATTAGGTATTACTAAATTATTTTTAAAAATTGTATTCATTATATTATCCGTTTTCATATTTACCTCCATTTAATTATTTATTATAACATATAATTAGTCTTTATATATTCTTTTATTTTATTTTTATCATTAATAAGTTCTCTTTTTAATATTTTATACTCTAAGTCATTATATATATCCTTTAAATAACTACTTGGTTCCTTATCCAATAATTCACATATTTCATTAGTAGTAATATTTATTTCATTTCTATCTCTAATTGGTAATTTCTCATATCTAGTATTCATTTTCTTCTTATTTAATTTTTTTAAATCACATGCAACCATAAGAGGATATAACCCATATTTATAAAGAACAGTATTATCCCTTAAATCTTCCTTTAAAATATTATTTATATTCTCTTTTAAACTCTTTTCAGTTTTTGTTAAAGGATAACTATCCGTAATAGTAGACCACATAGCTATTAAGTCTTTTGTTAGTAGTACATTATCTATATTCTTAAGCTCTAAAACATTCAATAAATCCAATTCTTTTAGAAGTTTAACCCCTAATTTCTTATTATCACTAGCAAATATTTTTGTAAGCTCATCTTTTTTTCTTTCATATGATAAATTTTTAAGCAAATCTTTATTCTTAATTATTGCTTGTTTCAATTCTTGATCTAATCTAAACTTTAAAATAGTAGCAAATCTAATAGCCCTTAGTATTCTAAGAGAATCTTCCTCTAATTTTTGATATGGATCTCCGATTGACTTAATTAATTTTTTCTTTAGATCTTTTCTACCATTTTCTTTATCTATTATATTCTTATCCTTATCCATACATATTGAATTAATAGTAAAATCTCTTCTTTTTAAATCTTCTTCTAAATTATCTATATATACTATTTCTATAGGTTTTCTATTATTCTTATATTTTATTTCTTTTCTAAAAGTAGTAATTTCAAACTTATAATTATTTATATAAAACATTACATTACCATATTCTAAAGTTTTTACATCATATTCACTAAATAAATCCATCATTTCTTTAGGAGTAGCATCTGTACATATATCTATATCAAATACTTCTTTATTTTTATTCATTAAATAATTTCTTACATAGCCTCCGATTAGGTAAGCTTCATAGTCATTATCTTCGAATGTTTTAAGTATATTATAAATTATTTTATTCATTTAAATCACCAATATAATTATATATTAAAAAAAGTTAACAAACAAGTAGTAGAAAAAAATAAAAAAGCCTTTACGGCTTTTTATTATTTGTTTACTGCGTCTTTTAATGCAGAACCAGCTTTAAATGTAACAGCTTTTCTAGCAGGAATTTTAACTTCTGCTCCAGTGATTGGATTACGTCCATTTCTAGCAGCTCTTTGAGATACTGCAAATGTACCAAATCCAACGAATGGAACTTTATCTCCTTTAACTAGTGCTTCAGTAATAGTAGCGAATGTAGCATCGATTGCACGTCCAGCATCTGCTTTAGTAATACCAGTTTTTTCTGCTACTGCTTCAATTAATTCAACTTTTTTCATTTAAAATTACCTCCTCATGTTTTTTAAGCAATTGTAATATGCTTACATATATAAATTACCATTTATTTAAAGTAAAATCAAGGTTTTACAAGCAAAAAGTATATTTTTTTATAAAAAAAAGGTAAAAACTGTAAAACATTTTTACCATTCATCAAGAATTTTAGTATCCTTTTTCTTTTTCTTCTTTTTTTCTTTTATATTATTATTTTGTTTATTAGTACTTATTTCTATTTTATCTTCATTTTTATCTTTCTTTGTTTTTTTCTTTTTAGTTTTAGTAGTAGACACTATTATAATAAGTAGGGCAAGTACTAATATAACAGACATAAGTATTTTTATTATTTCATCTGATTTAGCATTATTTTCAAGCATAGTATCCATCATTTCAGAAGAATACTTTTGAACAGTATTTTCAGTTTTTTCGTATGAATACCATCCTTTTTCTCCAGTATCTAAGTTTAAAGCATATATAATAGTATAATTAGATCCTTTATTTAATTTATAACCAGTAACTTCATTATCATTTATTGTTACATTAGTTTTAATATACCCTTTAAGCACTTCATCTGTTTCTAATAAAATAAGCTTAATACTATCAAAACTATATTCAACATACTTACTATATTTATTAGTTTTTTCATCATATAAATATAAACTAATATTAGAATTTTCATCCTTTAAACCTATTAGAGTATAATCAAGTGTTTCATTATAAAATGCTGGTACTTTAGTATCATTAATAGTTATTTCTTTTTCAGTATAACCATTTGGTTTAGTAAGCAATTTCTTTTGCTTTATAACAGTATATTTTTTATCATTTATAGTAACTTCAATAGGATTTTTATCTTCAACATTAACAGTTATTTTATAAGTCTTTTTAGTACCTTTTTCACTAGTAACTACTATTTCAATTTTATTAGTTCCAAGTCCTAAACTATATTCCTTAGCACCAGATACAGTTGCAGTAGAATCTTCAGGATTAGCTTTCACTGTTATTTTTTCTACTGTAGAGTCAAGACTTACTGTATATTCTGTTTTATCTTTACTAAATTTTGGAGACAACTCTCCAGATGATATAGTAAGTGATTTTAAATTATTATTAGTAGAGTAGGTAGTAGTATTAGAACTACTTGATGATGAGCTTCCTGATGATGTATCCTCTCTTGTAGGAGTATATCCTTTAATAGTTACAGAACCAGTTGTAGTACTAAGTTCCTTTCCATTATAATCACCAAGTTCATAACTATTTACTGATATAGTAGAACTACCATTTCCAATTACTTTAAACTTAATAGTAAATGATATACTTTTATTAGAAGAATTTCCAGATGAATCATACCACGCTTGTGAAGAATCACCACTTGTTATTTTTAATTTTGATGTATCATACTTTAAACTATATTGAACTGAATTAAGCGAAGATGTACTACTACAAGTTACTGTAACAGTAGTAGTAGAACCCACTGCAACATTAGTTGATGAAGCACTAAGCGATATTCTAGCAGTCGCAGCATTAACATTTATTACACAAACTAAACTTAGTATTAATGTAAATATTAAATATTTTATATTACTTTTCATATTTCCTCCCTATTTTAATACTGATTTACCTAGTATTTCTTTTTGTATTTGAAATAAATCTATTGAAGTTACTTTTCCATTATAATTAGCATCTGCTGCCTCAAGATACTCATTTTTTAAAGTACCTTTTTTAAGTATGTATTTTTGTATTTGAAATAAATCTATTGCACTAACCTTACCATCACCATTTGCATCTCCTTTTATTGAAATAGTTATTTTTTTAGTAGTATTATTTGATGTAATAGTTAATATATCACCAGTAGCTAAATTACCAGTTTTTTTAACACCATTTTTAGTAGTTATTTCTACTTTAGCACTAGGTTCCTTATTCTGAATCATATTAGTAAGCGTAGTAGCAGAAGTTTTATTTTTTATACCAGATAGATAAGCATTACTATATTTAACATCTATTTTATTTATTATTTCATCAGGTGATAATGTTTTTTTATCATCATCACTTTTAACTTTTACTAAAGTAATTTTATAAGTTTTAGATGTACCAACCTCAGATGTAACTTTAATACTAACAGTAGTTTCAGTATTTGTTGTATTTATTGTACCAGTACCTTCAACTTTAGAAGTACTAGCACTTGCTTTTGCTTTAACACTTACTTTAGTTGTTTTATCACTTATATATTTTACATATGTTAATACATCACTATCAAATCCACTTAGTTTTGTATCATCAATTGTAATAGTAGATAGATTATTATCTGTATTTCCAAGAGGTGGTAGTGTAGTAGCAGCACTTGGCATATTTTTATATACTGGTATTTTAAATGATAGACTTTTATTTGTAATACCAATTTCATCATAAGATTCATAAGTTGATATAGCTTCACTAGCAGGAGCAGTAACATTAGTCATATATTGATTGTTATAGTTTCCAGATGGCCCAGTATTAAACTTTTGAAAATATAAAGTATCTTGCCCAGCACTTGTATAGTTTTCTGCAATAAATTTAGCACCATATTTTATAGCTTTTTCTCTTGTATTCCATGGAGTTCCATCAAGATCTCCGACATATCCTGCCGCAACTGCTAAACCTCTTTTAACCGGATTAGAACCATAAGCACCAATGTTATAGTAATTGTAATAACCAGTAAGAGTTCTTTTTACATTTACTTTATACCATCCACTAGAACAACCTGTACCAGTATATTTAGTAGTACTTGATAGGGTAAATGCTTGATTTTTTCTTAAGAATACTAGTAGTTCAGAAGAAGTAGTATAACTTTTTCTAAGATTCACACCACTACTTCCTGAAACATATCCTGTTTTATTACCACTATTTAGTTTAACATATGAACTACATACATAACCATCATAACTATCCCAAGTAGAACTAACTTTACCACTTACTGCATCATATGCTTCTTTTGTTCCACCTTCTTGCTTAGTACGTGCTGCTAAATGAACAGGACTTATATTATATGTTTTACCAGCAGATAAGTAATAGTTTATATATGTATCAGTATTAAGATATGAACCTTTAAATATTTGTGATAAAATATCTTTAGTATGATTTTCTTCATCATATGATAAATTTTCAAACACATAAATATTTTTTTCATTTAAGTAATTTCTAGGATCTAAGTAGAAAGCTACAACTCCTTTTGATGCTGTATACCAATTTGGTGATTCCCTTAATGTACTTGATTGCCTATATGTAGAAATAGTAGATTGTATATAGTTTTTACCAACTTCTTTATCCACTACAGTATCAAAATATTTATTAGTATTAACCGCAGTAAACTTCCAATTAGGATGCTTTTTATGTAAATAAGTCAAGTAAGGATAATAACTTTCAGGAAAACCAGCTTTTTTTAAAGTAGCTTCATATTCAGTATCCTTTGCTACTATTTCATCATAAAAACTTACTAATGATTTAGATACATATCCTGTTTTATTATTATAATATTTTACTTTATACCAATTTTTTAATGAATCATCAATGACTTCTACTTCAGTACCTAAATAAACAGTATCTTGTACATCATAACCTGTTCCAGCACCAATTCTTATATTAGTAGAATTTTCATTTATTCTTGATACCCAATTTTTAATTGTATAATACTCATCTTTTGTAATAGTAGCACTCTCACCACTTGAAGTAATTTTTACATATTCACTACATATATATCTTGAAGTTGAACCACCATAATTTACTTTATACCATCCACTAGAACAACCAGTCCCAGTTTTTTTAGAATTCGATACCAATGTTACTTTAGCACCATAGTTTAGAGAACCGGAAATACTATTATCAGTACCAGCGCCACTTCTTACATTTATACCATCTTTTTCAGTCACAGTAGCAGTATAGGTTACAGCACTTACATTATTTATAAATAAAAATGAACTCATCATAATTGAAATTATTAAAAAACAATTAGCAATCTTCTTCATTTAATCACCGCTTTCATTATTATATATATAATTATAACAAATCAAAAAAAATTAGTATATATTTAACACCTATTTTTAGACACAGATTGACATATATTTACTAATTGTTTACATATATTATAAAAGAATAATCTTAATATTTTATTTTAATAAAATGAACAAAAAACGCAAAAAACAGAAATAAAATATTTAAATGTGTTGATTTAATTCTATAAAATGTATATAATATTTACAAAGGAGAGGATACTATGTTATTAGAATTTAGTGTTAGCAATTATTTATCTTTTAGAGATAGAACTACTTTTAGTATGATTGCTAATTCAAGCAGTGGTTTAGAAGACAATTTAGTAGAAGTACAAGATAAAAGAATATTAAAAAGTGCTTCAATATATGGTGCAAATGCATCAGGAAAATCTAATTTATTTAAAATATTATCTTATGTTGTTATGATGCTTAAGAACTCAAATAGTACTGATATTAATGCTAAGTTGCCAATTATTCCATTTAAACTTGATGATAAATATATTAATGATGCAAGTGAGTTTGAAATAAAACTTATTATTGATAAAATAAGATATGTATATGGTTTTAAGGCAGATATGAATAAAATATATGAAGAGTATTTATATTATTATCCAAACGGAAGAGAAACAAAAATATTTGATAGAATAAATGTTGATAGTTATAGTTATTCCAAGAAAGATGAAAAAGTTTTAAAAGAAATTGAAAGAAAAAATGCTCCAAATAAGTTTTTTTTAGCTACTGCGACAAATTGGAATTATGCAAAAACAAAGCCTGTTTATGATTTTATAACTGATAGTATTATTGTTTGCACTAATTTAGAAGACTTGAAGTCAATATCTTTTGATATGTTTGAAGAAAATGATAAGTTGAAAGATTTTACAATTAATTTTTTAAAGAAAGCAGATTTTAATATTGAAGATTATATTATTTCTTCATCTTTTATACCTCAAGATCTTTTTATTGGTGTTTCTGATTTTATAACAAAAAATATTTCTGGTATTCCTAAAACATATCAAATACTTTTTAAACATAAGAATAGTAATAATTATTTATCTCTTAGTGAGGAATCCCTTGGTACTCAAATATTATTTACTTTTATACCTTTTATAGAAAATACATTAAGTAATAAAAAAGTACTTATAATAGATGAATTAGATAAGAGTATGCATCCTTTTTTAGTACAATATATAGTAAGTTTATTTAATGATACTGATACAAACAAGAACTCTTCACAACTTATTTTTAATACTCATGATACTAATTTATTAGATTTAAATGTCTTAAGAAGGGATCAAATATGGTTTGTTTTAAAAGATAATGATAATGGAGTAAGTGAGCTTTATCCATTAAGTGACTTTTCTGTTAGAAAAAAAGAAAATGTAGAGAAAGGTTATATGCTTGGTAGATATGGTGGAGTGCCTTTTATTAAGAATGATTATAATTTATGGGAAGAAAATTAACAAATAAAAGATGCATTAGTAGTGATAGAAAAAGAATAATAAGAAAACAAAAAAATAAAATATTAATCGCAGTGGAAGGAAAAAATAAAACTGAAAAAATATATTTTAATAATTTTGATGACGGAAAGAAAAATTATTCAATTTCTTTTGCAAAGGGTAACTATACTGATCCACTTAATTTAATTAAAATGCTAATTAATGAAGTAAAAAAAATAGGAATGGATTTAAATGACAAAGATGAGGCATATTGTGTTTTTGATACTGATATAAATCCTAGTAAGAATAAAATTATAAATGAAGCTAGGAAACTTGCTTTTGATAATGGCATAAAAATTATATCTTCTGTTCCAAGCATAGAGTTGTGGTTTTTACTTCATTATGAATATAGTACTTCTTGTATGAATAATAAGGATGTTATTGACAGATTAAAGAATTATTATCCTAAATATGATAAGAATGTAAATATATATGATGATATAAATGATAGTGTTAATGTTGCAATAAAAAGAGCAAAAAGATTAGAAAAATATCATATTGATAATAAGAAAAAAATTGGTACTACTGATGCTAATCCAAGTACTGAAGTATATAAAATAATAGAGAATTTACTAAATGATTAAATAGATTTGTCATGATTTGCTTTTTATTCTATTTACACTTAATATATTGACAAAGAAATAATTTTTCTTTAAAATATTAAGTGTAAAGGGTTGGTGATATTATGTACCAAAATAAACTTAATTTAACGCCTAATGATATATTAGAAAAAGATTTTAAAATTGATACTAGAGGTTTTAGATTAAAAGAAGTAGATCAGTTTCTTGATCTTGTAATTGAAGATTATAATACTTTTATTGATATTATTAAGAAACAAGAACAAGAAAAAGATGAACTTACTGATGAAATTTTAAGACTTAAACAACAACTTAGAGATGCTAATGTTAATGTAGAAATTGCTAAGGCTAATACTAGTACTGGCACATCAAATGTTGATATTTTAAAAAGAATATCTAATTTAGAAAAAGTAATTTTCGGAAAAGAAGATAATAAAGAATAATATTTTAGGTAAACGCTGTATATTTATTATATAGAGGAAAGTCCATGCTCACAAGAACTGAGATGTTCTTAGTGTTTGTGCCTAGGGAAAAAATAACCTAGGGTAGAGTAATCTAACGGCTTTGAAATAGTCTAAGTTTTAATATGACTAAAGTAAATATAAAAGTGCCACAGAAACGAGTCTTTTGGGAAACTAAAAGAATGAAACGAGGTAAACCCCACAAGTGAGAAACCCAAATTTTGGTAGGGGAATTCTGATAGGGAATAAAACTGATTCAGGAATCGAAAGATAGATAAATGTTTACCACCTTTATGGTACAGAACATGGCTTATTAAATATTATTTTTTTTATATAATTAAGGAGAGATAGAATGAAAGAAATAGGGGAACAGTTTAAAGAAAAACGGGAAGAAATAGGCATTTCTATTAATGAAGTAGCTAGTGATTTGAAAACTGACCCAATCATTATAGAAAACTTAGAAGAAGGAAATAGAAAAGTTTTTAAGGATGTATTAGAGTTAAAAGAAATATCTTCTTTATATGCTAAGTATTTAGGCCTTGATTCAGAAAGTATTTTAGATGAAATAAATGATTATTTGTTTGAAAAAACTTCAAAAATAGACTTAGATGACTTAAAAGATAGAATTGAAACAATAAAAAAAGAAGAAGAAAAGAAAAGAGTAAGAACTCCATATACAATTGAAAAAAATGATAACTCTAGTAAAACTATTTTTTCTATTATAGTGGTTTTGGTTATTATACTTGTAATATTTTATATATTACTTAGAAAATTAATTATAGGGTAGGTGTGATTATGAAGTTTAATCTTCCAACAAAATTAACATTTTTAAGACTTTTCTTATCAATTGTGATAATAGTTTTATTAATATTTCCATTCTATAGAATAGGAATAGAGTTTAAGACATTTTTATATCATAATATTTTAGTAGATATTAGATATATAGTAGCAGGAATATTATTTATTTTTGCATCTTATACTGATCATTTAGATGGTAAAATTGCTAGAAAAAATAATCAAGTAACAGACTTTGGAAAGTTTCTTGATGCAATTGCAGATAAAGTACTTGTTAATTCTGTTTTAATTGTTTTTGCTAGTCAAGGTTTTATATCCGCTTTTATTCCTGTTATTATTGTAACAAGAGATATAGTAGTTGATGCAAT
>CAZVVV010000019.1:0-10782 GCA_964630725.1 uncultured Muribaculaceae bacterium | reverse complement strand
CAAATGTGTGTCCAATAAATTCAGGATAAATTGTTGAACGGCGTGACCAAGTTTTTATAACTTCTTTTTTTCCAGTTTCATTTAAATCTTGTACCTTTTTAAGTAATCTATCGAATACATAAGGTCCCTTTTTAATACTTCTAGCCATATTATCAATCCTTTCCTATTTACTATTTCTACGACGTACGATAAGTTTATCTGACGCTTTTTTCTTTCTTGTTTTATATCCTAGTGCAGGTTTACCCCAAGGAGTCATTGGACCACTTCTACCAATTGGTGCTCTACCTTCACCACCACCATGTGGATGGTCATTAGGGTTCATAACAGAACCACGAACTGTAGGTCTAACTCCCATATGTCTTTTACGTCCAGCTTTTCCTATTTTAACTAATGAATAATCTTCATTTCCAACTTCACCTATTGTTGCAAAGCAAGTTCCTAAGATTTTTCTTACTTCACCAGATGAAAGTCTTACTAAAACATATTTTCCTTCTTTACCAAGAATTTGTGCAGAACAACCAGCACTTCTTGCAAGTTCTCCACCTTTACCTGGTTGAAGTTCTATATTGTGAACAATTGTACCTTCTGGAATATTCATAAGTGGTAAAGCATTACCAACTCTAATATCCACATTTTGTCCTGAAACAATTTTTGTTCCAACTTTTAATCCACGTGGTGCAATAATATATCTTTTTTCACCATCTACATAGTTAATTAAAGCAATATTTGCACTTCTGTTAGGATCATATTCAATAGTAGCAACTGTTCCAACAATATCAAATTTATTTCTTTTAAAATCAATAATACGATATTTTCTTTTTTCTCCTCCACCTTGATGTCTTACTGTAATTCTACCTTGATTATTACGTCCAGCTTTATTAGATTTACTAACTAATAAGCTTTTTTCAGGTTTATTTGTTGTAATTTCATCATTAACAAGTGTACTCATACCTCTTCTTGCATTAGTGGTAGGTTTATAATTTCTAATAGCCATTTATAATACCTCCTTAACCTAATTCAATTGTTTGCCCTGGAGCTAATGTAACAATTGCTTTTTTCTTACGATTTGTAAGTCCAGCATAACGACCTACTCTTCTTTTTTTAGGATGAACATTTATTGTTTTAATGTCCATTACTTTTACATTGAATATTTTTTCAATAGCAAGCTTAATTTCAGTTTTGTTACTTTTTGGATCAACATAGAAAGAGTAAACTCCATTTTGTCCTGCATAAGCAGCCTTTTCAGTAACAACTGGCGCCTTAATAACATCTAAATATTTAGTATTCATTACTTAAGCACCTCCTTAATGCTTTCTAAAGCAGCATCTTCAATTAAAACCTTTTTAGCACTAACTATATCTAAAACTCCAACTTCATTAGCTTGTAAAAGCATAATATTTTGTAAGTTTCTACTAGCAAGAATAACATTTTCACTATATTCTTTAACTACTACTAATAGCTTTTCACCATTAAGTTTTAAATTAGTAAGCATCTTAATCATATCTTTAGTTCTAGCAGTTTCTAATTTAATTTCGTCTACTACAACTAAGTTATTATTTTTAACTTTATATGACCAAGCAGATTTTAATGCTAACTTTCTTTCTTTTCTATTTTGTTTTTTATTATAACTTCTAGGAACTGGCCCGAAGGCTATACCTCCACCAACCCATTGTACAGATCTAATTGATCCTTGACGAGCATTACCTGTACCTTTTTGTCTCCATGGTTTTCTACCACCACCAGAAACTTCAGCACGAGTTTTAGCTTTATGTGTTCCTTGTCTTAATGATGCTTGTGCAAGCACTATAGCATCTTTTAATACTACATCATTAGGTTCTATTCCAAAAACTTCTTTATCTAGATTTAAATCTTTAATCTTTTCTCCATTTACATTTAAAAGTTCATATTTCATGTTAATTCCTCCTAAACTATTCAGCATCAACAGTTACTTCTTCAGTAGTAGTAACTTCTTCAACTGCTGGTTGTTCTACAGTTTCTTCTTTAGCATAAGAAATTAAATCAAATGCATCATTCTTTTTATTATTTTTAACTGCAGATTTAATAATAACTAAAGATTTATTAGGACCTGGAACACTACCTTTTACTAAGATACAATTATCTTCCATATCCACTTTAATAATTTCTAGATTTTGAATAGTAACTTGTTCAGATCCCATATGACCAGGTAATGCTTTACCAGGTAATACTCTTTTAGGTAACATAGTACCTAAAGATCCTACACCCCTATGATATTTTGAACCGTGTCCCATAGGTCCACGATGTTGGTTATTTTTCTTAATAACCCCTTGGTAACCCTTTCCTTTACTGATTCCAGTAACATCAACGATTTCACCAGCTTCGAATAAATCAGCCAATACTTCTTGTCCTAAAGTATAAGCGCTGATATCTACTCCTTTAATTTCCCTTAAGAAGCGCTTAGGAGCAGTATTTGCTTTTTTAGAATGACCAGCACTAGCTTTATTAGCAAGTTTTTCTCTAATAGTTTCATAACCAAGTTGAATAGCTTCATAACCATCGTTTTCCAAAGTCTTAATTTGAGTAACAACATTAGGATTAACTTCGATTACTGTAACTGGTACTAACTTACCATTAGTTCCGAAAACTTGAGTCATTCCAATCTTTCTACCTAAGATTCCTTTCATTTTTCATTTTCTCCTTTTTTAATTATTTTTGTTTAATTTGGATATCAACACCACTAGGTAAATCTAAACGTTGTAATGCATCCAATGTTTCTTTACTAGGATTTTTAATATCGATTAATCTTTTGTGAGTTCTAACTTCATATTGTTCACGAGAATCTTTATACTTATGAACAGCTCTTAAAATTGTAATCTTTTCAACTTCTGTTGGAAGTGGTACTGGACCACTAACTACACCACCAGCACGTTTAACTGTTTCAACAATTTTAGAAGCAGCATTATCAAGAATTCTATGATCATATGACTTTAGTCTAACACGAACATTAACTTCTGACATCTTCTTCCCTCCTTCGCCTATATCTAGTATAGACTTGCTCCGAGCAAAAACCCAATAACCAAGTCAACTCAACCTGGTGTATCAGCAACCTTGCACATCTCAGCAGTCATAACATCAACATTTTACCATACTATTCTATGAAAATCAAGCATTTTTCTTACAAAAATACACGTTTTTTCAAGAAAAAATTAAAAAAAATAGTAAAAATATAAACTTTTACTATTTTTTAATATAACTCTTTAATTTTGAAGCCTTTTTAAGATATCTTAGTTTTCTTAAAGCTTTAGCCTCAATTTGTCTAATTCTTTCTCTTGTAACATTAAACACCTTGCCAACTTCTTCCAAAGTCATTGGATTTTCATAACCAATACCAAACCTAAGCATTATGACTTCTCTTTCTCTTTCAGTCAAACCACTAAGTGCTTGCATAATATCATCATGCAATCCAGATTTTACAACTACATCTTCAACATTACTTTCCATATCAGGAACAAAATCTATTAAAGTAGAATCATCATCTTCACCAAGCGGTGTATAAAGTGAAACTGGAACCTCAGCAATCTTCTTTAACTCTAAAACCTTTTCAACAGGAATTCCCATTTCATCCGCTACTTGTTGATTAGTAACATCAGAACCATATTTTTCAGTAAGCATTGCTCTAACACGAATCATTTTATTAATCTTTTCATACATATGAACAGGTATTCTAATAGTTCTTGATTGATCTGCTACTGAACGAGCAATTGCTTGTCTTATCCACCATGTTGCATAAGTTGAAAACTTAAATCCCATATCAACATCAAACTTATCAACAGCCTTCATAAGACCTATATTACCTTCCTGAATTAAATCATTAAAAGGAATATTTCTATTAAGATAATGTTTAGCAATAGAAACAACCAATCTTAAATTACAATTAGTAAGCATCTTCTTAGCTTCAACATCACCATTTCTCATTAAAATACACAATTCTTTTTCCTCTTGTGGTTTAAGTAAAGGATATTTACCTACTTCTTTTAAATATAACTTAATTGAATCAGGAAAATTTTTAGAATCATTAAACATTAAAAATTCTTCATCATACTCTTCCTCTTCCTTTTTTTCTTCAATTTTTTCATCAACAACATATCCATTACTTTCCATTTTTTTTCTAACAATATTAGTAATATCAAATCTATAATCCTCTGGAATACCAAGCTTATCAAAATAATTAAGCATTTTAGCATCAAAAGAATCAAGATTAATTTTCTTATTAATATCAAATGATTCAGTTCTAATTAAACTATCAAATATTTTTGAAGAAATACTTTCAAAGTAACTATTTTTTTCCATGCAAACATTCCCCCCTCTTCAAATATAAGACAAATTATAACACATTTAAAATAAAAATGCAAGAAAAAAAGAGCAAAAGCCCTTAATAAACAATAATATTACCAGTCATCTCATCAGGAATAACAAGTCCTAAAATACTTATAATAGAAACAGCAACATCACAAAGATTACCATTACGAAGCTTATAATCCTTATCACAAACAATAAAATAAACAGGATTTAAAGTATTACCAGAATAAACCTCATCATCTCTAACCATTTCCTCAATATTACCATGACTAGAACATATAACAAGCAAATAATCATTATTAAAACATGCTTCATATAAATTCATAATACATTTATCAACAGCCAAAACAGCATTCTTACAAGCATCATAATTACCAGTATGCCCAACCATATCACAATTAGCATAATTAACCAATATAAAATCATAATCATTCATTATATTAATAACTTTATCCGTAATCTCATTAGCACTCATTCCAGGATCCATATCATAACTATCAACCATCTTTTTAGGAATACAAATATTAGATACATTGTGATAAGAAACATCCCTATTACCATCAAAGAAACGAGTAACACAACTATACTTTGAAGTCTCTGCAATACGCAACACTCTTAACTTATTTTTACTCAAAACATCAATCAAAGTATTATTAACCAAAGTACTAGGAAAAACACTCTTACACTTAACCTTATCACTAATAGGAAATAAACTAACACACTTAATATTATTATAAACATTAACATCTGAAGAAGAATCAGTAACTAAACTAAATAACTGTTCAAAACAATTACTATTAAAATTAGCAATAATAATTCCATCGCCATCACTAAATATACCATCTCTATTAACAAGAGTAGAAACAATATAAGAATCAAATATTTCAAGATCATAAGAAGTATTAATTATACTCTTAATATCATCATTAAAAGGTCCAACTCCCTTAAAAATAACATCATAACACAATTTAGTTTTATCAAAATCCCCATCATTATCCATTACATAATACTTACCACTTAAACTAGCAATATAACAATTCATATCAGAAATATAAGAAGAAAGCACTTCCAAATTATTAACCCCATTTGAAGAATCATCTTCCCCATCCAAAAATAAATGTAAATAAATAGGAACATCATACTTATTAACCATATCAATCAAAGACATTAAACATGGTAAAGATAAATCAGACAAAATAGAAAATAAATGAAGTCTTGACTTATTATCCTTAACAAAATTAACTACTTCTAAAACATTAGAATTATTATAAAAACTATCATCAGAAATAGAATTATTAAAAACATCAAAATTATTAAGAACTACTCTACCAGTACCAATAGCCATATGACCAGTCTCACTATCACAAGCATTTAAAGAAATAGAATCTTGCTTACTAAGAAGTTTACTATTAGGAAACTCCTTTAGTAACTTATCAATAGCAAAAGTATCAGCATCCAAAAAAGCATTACCCAAAGATTCTTTTCTATATCCTAAACCATCTAAAACACAAAGCACTACTTTTTTCATAATTACATCCCCTCATTTATACAACAACTAGCATAGTAAGGAACATACTTAATACCATTTTTCATATCAAAATTACCATTAGTAAGCCTAATAGCAAAAGATAAATTATACTTTTTAATAGCAAGCAATAAACTCTTAGACTTAGCATTATCCGAAGAAATCATCTCCATAGGAATAATTTTACCAGTTCTAGTTTGAACAACAAAATCAATATAAGCTTTTCCATCAGAATGATAATGATAAATATTAAAACCATTAAGAACCAAAGAACAAGCAATACTATTTTCATACAAAATCATCATTAATTTATCATTCATAAGAAGCCTATTACCACTTACATTCATCTTTTTATATAAAATACCAGTATCATTATAATATATTTTAAAACTTTCTACATCTTTACACTTACTAATCGGAGAGTTAATTTTACTAAGACGAGTACTCCTTATTACCATATTGTTACTTTCTAAATAATCCAAACAACGCCCATAATCCTTACTTCTAGCACCACTTCTAACCAAACCATATAAAAATTTTCTATTAGATTTAAGAAGTTGAATAGAAATACTATTAAATATTTCATTACTACGTTTAATATCAATCAAATTATTCAAAGAAAACAACTTATTTTTTAATAAAACAATATTATTCTCATGAATTGAACTAAGCAAATTATAAGAAGATTCTAAATGATACTCTATAATTGCATTAGGATACCCACCACATATAACATAATCATTATAAAGCTCCATAGCCATTGCATGAAAAGGCATAGGATTATTAGACTTAAAACTATCCTCAATAAAAGCAATAAGTTGTTCCTTACCAATAAACTTTAAATATTCAAAAAAAGTAACTAATTGCATCTTCTTTAAAACAATATTCTTGCCCTTACATGAATCAATTACTGAAAAATCATTAGTAATCATAATAACATGATAAGAAGAATTATTAAATAAATTAACAACACTCTTAAAAACCTTTTCAGTAACATTATCAAAAATAATTAATGTTTCATCCTTAAAAATAGTTTCTAAAGAAATAGCACTAAGTCCACGAATAAGCTTATCAAGAGTACTATTCTTATCAAAAACATAACTAAGTTCTAAATTATCATTACAATCAAAATAAACAGTATTCTTATACTCACTTTTACCAAAAGAAAGAGCACTATAAGTCTTACCACATCCACTTATTCCATAAAGCATCAATGGTCTTTTATGACTATCAACCTTCCATTTAAGTAACTCATCACTAATTTTTCGTTCCATAAATTGTACCCTCCTTACTATAATCATAACTTAAGTATAAAACAAACCCAAATAAAAAGCAAGTATAAACTTGCATTATCTAAACAGTAACAGTGCCAAATTCCAATCTAAGCTTATCCGCAATAGTAACAATAAACTCACTATTCGTAGGCTTAGCCTTATCAATATCAACACTATGACCAAAAATTTCTTCCATCAAATCCCAATTACCTCGATTCCAACTAACCTCGATAGCATGCCTAATCGCACGTTCCACTCGAGAAACAGTTGTATTATAACGACTAGCAATTTCAGGATAAAGTTCCTTAGTAATACCACCAATAACATCAGGACATTTATATACAATAGAAATACCTTCCCTTATATACTGATACCCTTTTATATGAGATGGAACACCAAGCTCATGTAAAATATTCGTAATTGATATCTGTAAATTTTGATGATATAAATCAATAGACTTATTATCATAACTATTATCAAGCTCCATTATCTTCTTTTCTAAGAAAGAAAGTTCAAAAGGTTTAAGCATAAAATAATTAACTCCAAGCTCTGATACTTTTCTAATCATATCTTGAGTATTATAAGAAGTAAGAACAATTACCCTCTTATCAATACCTTCCTTTTTCATTTCCTCTAAAACAGTTACTCCATCCATCTTAGGCATTATAAGATCAAGTAATAAAACATCATAATTACTTACATCTCTTATGAGTTCCATACCCTCTTCACCATTTTTTGCAGTACCAACTACATCAATATCTGCGTGACCACTAAAATACTCCTTAATCATACCAACTAACTCAACGTTATCGTCTACTACGATTAAATTAATTTTTTTCATTTTCTCTCCCTTCATTTACTACCACGCAACTACATTGTACTACAAAAAAATATTATTTTCTAGAGTTTCTTTTGTCTAACTATGTCGAAAGTGTTAAATAGTGTTAAGTACCTTCAAAACTTTATCAGGAAAAGCACTAATGCTACCAAGAACAAAACCATCTAAACACTCTATCTTAGACAAAGTCTTAATACTTTCTTCATTAACTCCTCCACCATATAAAACTCTAACATTAACTCCATAATTTCTAATAAAAATCATTTTAATAAAAGAAATAATCTCACTAATTTCATCATTACTCAAAATAATATCTCCATTAACAGAAAAAATAGGTTCATAACAAATAATAATATCCTCTTTTACTGTCACAGAAGAAAAATACTCTTTAATTTGCTTTATTAAGACATCACCAGTCTTCTTCATAGAATAAGAATAATAATCCTCTCCAAGAAAAACAATTGGACTAATTCCATTATCAATACAACTGATTATCTTCTCATTAATAACTTTATTACTTTCAAAAAGCCTATCTTTTCTCTCACAATGTCCAACTAAAGCATACTTAACATCAAGTGATTTAAAAGCATAAGCCGTAACATCACCAGTAACATCAAGACCAACATCCTGACAACCAAGCAAAAAATTATACTTACCTCTAAAAAAAGGAATATATAAACTACTTGGACACATTACTACATCAATATCATTTCTAATAAAATTATTAATAGTTAAAAGATACGACTTAACAAAAGAAAAATCCAAATAATTCTTATGATTCAAAACAACCATCTTATTCATAATCTTTTTCCCTTATATTAACAAGACCAGGTAAATCCTTATTAACAATATACTCAAGAGTAGCTCCACCGCCAGTAGAAACATAAGTAAACTTTGATGTACAAGATAAAACATTAGCACAACTAACAATATCCCCACCACCAAGAATACTAACAGCATCAAGTTCTCCTATAAAATTAAGTAGTTTCTTTGAACCCTCAATATAATTACTAAACTCATAAACACCAATTGGACCATTCCAAAAAATAGTTTTAGCATCCTTTAAATAATTCATAAACAAAGAAATAGTTTTATCACCCATATCAAGTCCAATAAAATCATCATTAATAGAGTCAACTAAACAATAATTTTTCAAACTATCATTACTATATTCACATGAACCATACAAGTCAACAGGAAGTACTATCTTATCACCATACTTATCAAGCATAAGAGAACAATACGAAACATAATCTTCTTCATATAAACACTTACCAACATCATAACCCTTTGCTTTTAAAAAAGTATAACTCATTGCACCACCAACAAGTAAATAATCAACCTTCTCAATAAGAGAAGATATAACACCAAGCTTATCAGATAACTTAGCACCACCCATAATAACCACAAAAGGTCTAAGAGGACTATCAAGCTTACTAAGATTAGATACCTCATCCATAACTAAAAAACCAATACCAGAATCTAAATACTTAGCAATCCCACAGTTAGAAGCATGACCCCTATGAATTGTTCCAAATGCATCATTAATAAATATATCCCCTAAAGAAGCATAAAACAAAGACAATTTATCAGAACAACCACTTTCTAACTTATCAGGCACATCATAAAATCTTGTATTTTCTAAAAGAATACCATTTCCATAAGAAACATTTAAAACACTATTCTTAATAACATCAAAATCAGTTGATGAACAAAAACTAAGTTCAAAATCAACAAGTTCTTTAAGTCTTTCATAAACAACAGCTAAACTATTAATAACAAAATCAGACTCATTCTTAACCTTACCTAAATGTGAAAGAATAACAACTTTTCCACCATTATTAACTATATAATTAATACTTTTCAAACTCTTAATAATCTTACTATCATCAATAATTTTTTCATTTTTAATAGTAACATTTAAATCACATCTTAAAACAACTACCTTATCCTTAAAATCAAAATCAACTATAGTCTTCCTCATATTATCACCAATATTATGATAACACAAATAAAACTTATTTTATAGTCATATTACATTTCTTTACAGCATCATAACCAAGTTTTTTATTAATATCAGATAAAACCTTATCTATTTTTTCACTATCAACCCTATCATTATTATCAAACAAAGACATTTGATACTTATAATCAGAAACCAAATCATCAAGCCTAATTCCTATAAGTCTAATCATATCACCATCACGCCACATTTCATTAAGAAGCCTCTTACTAACTTCAAATATATCAGAAGCTTCACAAATAGGATTTTTAACCTTAACCTGATGAGACCTTCTCTTAAAAAGATTATCCTTAAGTATTACACATACAACATTAGCATACTTTCCATCAGATTTAATCCTTAAAGAAACCTTTTCACTAAGATAAGATAAATTATTATATAAATCAGACTTATTAACAATATCAATAGGCAAAGTTATTTCATTACTTATACCCTTTGCTTCAAACAAAGAAGAATCAACTAAACTATCATCAATACCATTAGCACGTCTAATTAAATCATTATAATTATTAAAATACTTAGACAAAAAATAAGCATCACAATTAGCAAGATCACCAATAGTATTTATACCAATCACTCTAAGTTTAGAAGAAGTACTCTTTCCAACCATAAATAAATCTTCAATAGGAAGAGGCCACATCTTAGAACGAACTTCATAAGAATACAAAGTATGAACCCTATTAGGTTTTAAAAAATCACTAGCCATCTTAGCACACAACTTATTATTAGCAATACCTATATTAACAGTAAATCCAAACAAAGAATAAATCTTATCTTTAAGCTT
>CAZVVV010000018.1:0-10822 GCA_964630725.1 uncultured Muribaculaceae bacterium | reverse complement strand
TAGAAAACTATTTAAAACGTTTAGAACAACTTGAAGAAATAGCAAATAATATAAAAGGTATTGATAAGAGTTATGCCCTTCAAGCAGGTAGAGAACTTAGAGTATTAGTAAAACCTGAAGAAATAGACGATTTAAAATCACATAAGATAGCAAGAGAAATAAAAGAAAAAATTGAATCTAGTATGCAATATCCTGGTACTATTAAAGTAACAGTTATTCGTGAAACTAGGGTACAAGAAGAAGCTAAATAGCCTCTTCTTTTCATTTTTTTATTTTAATTTTATCTTAAGTATGATAAGATATTATTATGAAGATTTATTCTTTTTGTTTTATACATTTGTAGTAAATAGAAAATATTTTAAGAGGATGTGACAATATATGAATAAAGATTATGTTTATATTGGAAGAATTACAAATACTCATGGTTTAAAAGGAGAAGTAAAGATAAGATCTAATTTTGATTATAAAGATAGAGTATTTAAAGAAGGTTTTACTTTATATGTAGGTAAAGATAAAACAAAAGAAATAATTAAAACTTATAGGCCCCATCAAGAATATGATATGGTTACTTTTTATAAAATAGATAATATTGATGATGTATTAAAATATAAAGGAAGTTTAGTATTTGCTTTAAAAGATGACTTATTCTTATCAAAAGATGAATACGTTGATGAAGACTATTTAGCATGTGATTGTTACTTTAATAATGAAATGGTAGGAATGGTAAGCGAAATAATTAATTCTGGTAATGGTAACTACATATTATGTCTTACTGGTAATAAATTTATTCCTAAAAATAATAATTTTATAGAAAAAATAGATGTAGAAAATAAAAAGATTTATTTAAAAAATGTGGAGGGTTTAATATGAAAATAGATATTTTAACTCTTTTTCCAGATATGTTTACTGGCTTTTTAAATGAATCAATTATAAAAAGAGCAATAGATAGAAAACTAGTTAATATAAATATAATTAATTTTAGAAATTATACTAATGATCCTCATAATAAAGTAGATGATACACCATATGGCGGAGGAGCAGGAATGGTTTTAATGCCCCAGCCAATATTTGATGCAGTTGAATCTTTAAAAGATGATGATTCATATGTTATATTACTTACTCCAAGTGGTAAAACATATAATCAAAATATTGCTAAATCTTTAAAAACTAAAAAACATATAATATTAATATGTGGTCATTATGAAGGATTTGATGAAAGAATTAAAACACTTTGTGATGAAGAAATATCAATCGGAGATTATATTCTTACCGGAGGAGAAATACCAGCAATGGCAATTACAGATTCAATTACAAGATTACTTGATGGAGTAATAACAAATGAGTCCCTTGAATCTGAATCATTTGATGATGAACTATTAGATTATCCAGTATACACTAAGCCAAGAGACTTTCGTGGTATGAAAGTTCCAGATGTATTATTAAGTGGTAATCATAAAGAAATTGAAGAGTATAGAAATAAAGAAAGAATTAGATTAACTAATATAAAGTTAAATAAATGAGGTGGTTTTATGGCAATTTCAAGACGTTTTGTAGTAAAAAAAGAAGCACAAGAAGAAACTATTACATACATGGAATATGAAAAATTAAAAGGATTTAATGTTAAACCAAAAGATTCCCTTAAAATAGAAGATATGATTAATGTTAATGAAATGATAGTTATTAATCCAGGATTAATTGAAAAACTTGTTTCTAAAAAATGCAAAAGAAGACTAGAAAAAATTATAATGATGTTATCTGTTGTATATGAAGATGAGAACTCTGATGATGGTGCAATACAGATGGTATTAGATGAAATGGAAAAATTTAAAACTATGCTTCGTAAAAAATATAAAGATTATTTAAAAAAAGAAGAATACAAACTATATCTTAAGAAAATAGAAATATTAGAAAATGAAGCAAAAATTAGAATTAATGAAAAAATAAGAGAAATACATGATGAAAAAGGAAGAAGAGGAAGATAATATGCAAGATAAAAAAGTAATATTTATGGGAACGCCACTCTTTGCTTGTCATGTACTTGAAACATTAATCAAAAATACTAATGTAGTCGCAGTAATTACCCAACCTGATAAAGAAGTTGGTAGAAAAAGAGTACTAACACCAAGTCCTATAAAAGAAATTGCTATAAAAAATAATATTGAGGTTTATACCCCAATAAAAATTAAAAATGAAATTGAAAAAATAAATAATATTGATGCTGATATTATAATAACATGTGCTTATGGACAAATAATACCAGAAGAAATACTTTACCATCCTAAATATCATACAATAAACGTTCATGCTTCACTCTTACCTAAATATAGGGGAGGAGCTCCAATACAAAGAGCAATAATGAATGGTGAAGATAAAACTGGTATTACAATTATGTTTACAGATAAAGGTATGGACAGTGGAGATATTATAACAAGTAAATCCATTCCAATAGATATTAATGATAATATAGAAACATTAAGTATGAAATTATCTAATCTTGGTGCGAACCTTTTAATAGATACTTTACCTAGTATATTTAATAATACTTGTAAAAGAATTAAACAATCAAATGAACAATGTAGTTTTTCACCAATTATAAAACGTGAAGATGAAAAGATTCATTTTAATGATAAATCTATTAATATATATAATAAGATTAGAGCATTATCTAATATTGGTGCTTATGCTTCTATAGATGATTTAAATATTAAAATCTTTAGTTGTTCAATCGGAGATAAATCCACTAAAGAATTTGGTTCTATATCAATAGATAAAGACATTAGAGTGTCCACTACTGATAATGATATAATAATAAAAGAACTTCAAATACCTGGAAATAAAAGAATAAAATCTAAAGATTATTTAAATGGTAATTTAAAAGAATTAAAGGGGAAAAAATTTAATTAGTTTTGGGAGAAATAATATGAAAAATACAACAATAATGGGAATTATTTTTAAAAAAATGAAACAATTTGATGATGCATACACTTGCATAGCAGTAGAAAAAGTTGATGTTTTACAAGAAGGCATTCTAATAACCGAAGGGAAGTATAAGTCTTTAATTTTACCTAAGTTTGATGAAAAACAAGAATTATCAATATTTCCTTTTAATGCAGATTTATTTATAAAAAATAACAGTTATGAAAGCTATGATGATATTAAAGATAATTTTACTCGTCCTGATAGATGCTTAGTATATCTTCATCAACATAATAAAGAAGCTAATTATGAAAAATTTATACCTCTTCAAGATGTTTATACTGATAAAATAGACATAGAATTAAAATATTTAGAAGATGAAGAATTAAATGACTATGAAAATGCATTAGAAGATATAGAAAATAAAGATGAACAAATAATAGATATTAAATCCATTGAAGAAGAAGTAAGAAAAAGTATTATTGGACAAGATGATGCCATTAAACAAGTACTTTCTACTATCTATTTTAATCAAAGACTATATGATTCCGATCTTCCAGATGATAAACTTAGAAACTTAAAACAAAACATCCTATTAGTGGGTTTAACTGGAGTAGGTAAAACAGAAATAATTAAACAAATTGCTAAACAATTAAATATCCCTTGTGTTATTGAAGACGCTACTCGTTACACAATCGAAGGCTATAAAGGAAATAGCATTGAAGACATGATTAAACATTTATATGAAAGCGCTGACTATGATATTGAACTTGCAGAAAGAAGCATTTTAGTAATAGATGAAATTGATAAAAAAAGTGCTCATGAAGACGTATCTAGTATTTCATCAATCGGAGTACAACAATCATTATTAAAACTACTCGAAGGAACTAATTATAACATTTCAGGAGACACTGATAATATGTTAGAACCATTTGAATTTAATAGCTCTTATCTTACTATAATATTATGTGGTGCATTCTCTCATATGGATGAAAAAAAGAGAAAAGAAAAAGTCGTAGGATTTACAGCAGTTAAGAATAATGATGAAAAGAAAACTATTAAAGAATTTAAAGACTCAGGAATTATACCTGAACTTATGGGAAGAATGTCTAAAGTAATACAACTCAATAAATTAGGAGAAAAAGAGTTTATACAAATACTTAAATCTTCAGAAATTAGTCCCTTAAAATTAACTAAAGAATTCTACAATTCATTAGGAGTCGAAGTAGTTTATACTGATACATTTATCAATGATATTGCAAATATTGCTAAGAGTAAAGATATTGGTGCAAGAGGACTTAAAACAGCTTTTGATGAGACAATTGAAACATTAGAATTTGAAGTATTATCTGGTAATGTAAAAAAGATAATATTTAATAAAATAGATGATATTAAAGTAATAAGAACTGAAGAACAAAATAAGAAACTTGTTATCCAAAAATAGTACTTGAAAAAGTACCTTTTTTGTTGTACTATTATAATAGTAGGAAGTGATTTATATGGAAAATAAAAACAATAATAATAAGAAAAAAATACTTATACTATTTGCATTAACTTTATTTAATTTAGCATTAGTATCCTTTGGTACATATGCTTTTTGGGACATTGCGGCAGATGCAATTACTAGTAATAATAGTCTATCTACTGGACAAATAAAGATGAGTTATACTGAATCCAATGAAATAATTATGGAAAAAGCTATTCCTTTGACTGATGATGCTGGTAAAACATTAAATAATTATTTTGATTTTCAAGTATCATCCTATATTGAAACTAAAAAAAGTGATAGTACAAAAAGAAAACTTAATTATAATATAATTATTGAACCTATAAGTGTAAATAATCCATTAAATGATAATGAAATAAAAGTATATTTAACTAAAATAGAAAATGGTGTTGAAAAAGTTGTTGTTGAACCTGTTACTATTGATAAATTAAATAATTATATACTTAAATCTGAAGAAGAAACATTTTCAAATAATAAAGATAGAGTTTTAACAAGCTATAGACTTAGAGTATGGATTAATGATGAAGTTGATACTGATAAAGTTACTTCTAAATCATATAGTTATAAGTTTAGAGTAAATATAAATGCAGAAGCATAAGTATTTTATGAATGGTATGTTTTTTATACATATCATTTTTTAATTTCTTCTTTTTATTTTTTATATTTTGTATTATAATGTTAATAGTAGGTGATAATAATGGCAAAAAGAAAGACTCGTAAAAACTCTAAGAAAAAAGAAAGCTATTTTATGGATTTATATGGAATACTTCTTATGCTTATTGCAATAATAGGTATTGGTAAATATGGTCCAGTAGGAAGATTAATTGCTTCTTTTGCTGTCTTTCTAGTAGGAAATTTATATTTCTTTTTACTTTTATTTATTTTATTATTAGGGGGATACTTAATTGTATATAGAAAAAATATTAATTTCTTTTCCTCTAAAATGTTAGGATTTTATTTATTCATAATAGGAATATTAGTATTTTTACATCAAAACTATGTTTTAGAATCCATTCAAGTATCAAAAATTTTTAGTATTACAGTTGACAACATAATGAGCGCAGTAACAAAAATAATGGAAAGTAAAATTAGTGTTGGAGTATTCGATGCTAGCCTATCTAATACAGGTGGTGGTATACTTGGTGCAATATTTTCTACTTTATTTTACAAACTATTTGAAAAAGACGGAACAGATATAGTAGTATGGGTACTTCTTATTTCTGGGTTTATGATTTTTACAGGTATGTCTATATTTAATATTGTAAGAAATATTACAGAAAAAACTAAAGATATGATTCCTGAAAGAGAAGAAAAACCTAAAAAAGAAAAGACAAAAGATAAGACTAAAAATGAATCTGTTTCTATTAATGAAACCGATAGTAAACTTAAAATAGTTGATCATAATGACATAGATAAAGATAAATTAGTAGTTCATGATATTAGTCAAATTACTAAGATTACTCCTGAAGGTAATAATGAAGAAACACCTAAAACAGAAAAAATAGAAACAAATAAACAATATAAACTACCTCCGATAGAATTACTTGATGCACCAAAAAATAAGAAAAATAATACTGATCATCAAATAATTGAAAAAAATATTGAAATATTAGAAAAAGTATTAAAAGATTTTGGTATTATTGGTAGAGTAGTTGAAGTTAATATTGGACCTACTGTTACACAATATGAAATGGAACTTAATTCTGGTACTAAAGTTAGTAAATTACTTAGTATAAATAAAGAAATTAGTCTTGCACTTGCAAAAAAAGATGTTCGTATTCAAGCACCAATACCTGGTAAGTCTACTGTTGGTATTGAAATGCCTAATGAACATGCTCAAAGTGTATCATTAAGAGAAACCATTGAAGGCATGCCAAAAAGTACAAATACTTCACTTCTTACAGTAGCCCTTGGTAAAGACATTATGGGTAAAGTAAAATATTGTGCAATAGATAAAACTCCCCATCTTTTAGTCGCTGGAGCAACTGGATCTGGTAAATCAGTATGTATTAATGGTATCATTATATCAATACTTATGAAAGCTAGACCCGATGAAGTAAAATTAGTAATGGTTGATCCTAAAAAAGTAGAACTTGGTATTTATAATGGTATTCCCCATCTTTTAACTCCAGTAGTAACTGATCCCCGTAAAGCATCAATTGCTCTTAAAAGAACAGTTAGTGAAATGGAAAGAAGATATGACCTATTCGAAGAACTTGGTACTAAAAATATTACTAGTTACAATAAATTAATCGAAGAAAAAAATAAAAAATTACCAGAAGATGAAAAGTATAATAAAATGCCATATATCGTTGTAATAGTAGATGAATTAGCGGACCTTATGCTTGTCGCAGGTAAAGAAGTTGAAGACTCAATAATGAGAATTACACAAATGGCTCGTGCCGCTGGTATTCATTTAATTATTGCAACACAAAGACCATCTACAGATGTAATTACAGGTTTAATCAAAGCAAATATTCCATCACGTATTTCATTCGCAGTATCATCAAGTATTGATTCTAGAACCATTCTCGATATGACTGGAGCAGAAAAACTACTTGGTAAAGGCGATATGCTATTCTTACCAATGGGTGAAAGTGCTCCGGACAGAATACAAGGTTCATTTGTATCTGAAGAAGAAATAAAAAAAGTAGTAGATTATACAATATCACAACAAAAAGCACAATTTGATAGCAACTTTATGGATTTAGATAGTGTTGATCATGAAAAAAAGAACAATCCAATATCTAATGATAAGGAAGAATATGATGATCCATTATATAATGAAATAGTAGAATTTGTAGTAACTACTGGTAAAGCAAGTGCATCTCTATTACAAAGAAAGTTTAAACTTGGATACAATCGTGCTGCTAGAATAATAGATCTACTTGAAGAACGTGGTATAATTGGACCACAAAATGGATCAAAACCACGTGAAGTATTAATAAAATTAGAAAAGGAGGAAGAATAATGACACCACATAATGAAGCAAAAAAAGAAGACATTGCAAAAATTGTAATAATGCCTGGTGATCCAAATAGGGCAAAATACATAGCAGAAAATTATCTTAAAGATTATAAACTAGTAAATAGTGTTCGTTCTAATTATATATATACTGGTTATTATAAAGATAAATTAGTAACAGTCGCATCATCTGGAATGGGAATGCCTAGTATGGGAATATACTCTTATGAATTATTCAAATTCTATGATGTAGAGGAAATTATTAGAATTGGATCATGCGGAGCAGTTGATGAAAATATAAGATTAGGTAGTGTTATACTACCTACTGGAGCCTATACTAATTCAAACTTTTCATGTCAATTTGACAGTGAAAATGTCAATTATTGTTTGAGTTCTGATGAAATTAATGATAAAATAATAAAGTGTTCTTTAGAACATAGTATTAATTTAATCAAAGCAGATGTTAAGACCAGTGATTTATTTTATCACTTAAAAAATGAAGATGATAAATTTTCTTATAAAGCAGTAGAAATGGAATGCTTTGCACTATTTTATATTGCTAAAAGATTAAACAAAAAATCATCTGCAGTCTTAACAGTTTCGGATAATATTAAAACCTTAGAAGAAATGTCTAGCAAAGAAAGAGAATTAACATTTAATGATGCAATTACTTTAGTACTTGAATCATTATAAATTGCAGTACATGAAAGAGGTGGGAATATGGAATATAAAAAAATAGAAGAAGTATCTTATAATTTACATTTAATTAAAACAAATAAATTTAAGGCACTTCTTTTTAAGGTTATATTATCTGAAAAACAAAAGAAAGAAGATATTACAATACGTAATATACTATTAGATAACCTAATGTCTTCTTCCTTAGAATATCCTACAATGAGAGATGTTTGTATAAAAAAACAAGATTTATATGGTGCATCAATTACTATGACTAATCGTAGAATAGGAAATCATACTTATATTGAATATACTATGTCTATACTTAATCCTAAGTTTACTGAAGAAACAATGCTTAAAGATTCAATTGAGTTTTATAGTAATTTACTTTATAAACCTAATGTTAAGAACAATTCATTTGATAAAGAATTATTTGAAATGTCTAAAGAAAACCTAAAAAAAGAAATCTTAATGGAAAATGAAAGACCTAGTATATATGGATTTACTAAGTTTAAAGAAAACATTGATAATAATGCTCCATTTTCATACCATCAAAATGGTTATCTAGAAGATTTAGAATCTATTACTCCATCTTCTTTATATGAATATTATAATCATGTTTTAGAAAATGATGTTTGTGATATATGCGTAATCGGAGACTTTGACTTTGATGAAATGGAACAACTTATAAAAGATAATTTTAAATTTAAGAATACTAAAAGAACAGATTCTTATGAAATAATTTTATCAAAAAATAGAAATAATAAAGAAATAATTGAAGAAAGTTCTTATAATCAAAGTAAACTATTTATTGGATATAAATTAAATGATTTTAATCTAGAAGATAAAAAATATGCTTTAATACTATTCAATATAATATTTGGTAATTCTCCAGAATCAAGATTATTTAAAGAAGTACGTGAAGAAAAATCCCTTGCTTATTCTATAAATTCTGCTTTCAGAAGACTTGATAATTTCTATTATGTATGTGCAGGCATATCATATAATAATTATGATAAAGCATTAAACACAATTAAAAAATGTCTATCAGATATTCAAAAAAATGGTATTACTGATGAAGAATTGGATAAAGCAAAAGCTTTATACATATCAACCTTAAATGATGCAATGGAATCTCCTTCATCAATTATAGAAACATATTTTGCTGAATTATATTTTGACAACGATAGTTATGAAAAGCAATTAGAAAAGATTGAAGCAATTACTAAGAAAGATATAATAAGAGTAGCTAACTTATTAAAAATAGATACAATATATTTACTAAAAGAAGGTGCAAAATGAAAGAAATAAATATTAATAATTTTGATGAAAAACTATATTATGAAAAGTTAGATAATGGTTTAGAAGTATTTGTTGTACCTTTAAAAAACACAAAAACCTTTTATGTTAATTTAGCAGTAAAATTCGGAGGAGCAAATCGCATATTCAAACTTAATGGTAAAGAATATATTGTTCCTACTGGAATAGCACACTTTTTAGAACATAAATTATTCGATAGAAAAGACAATCCATTTGATTTTTATATGAAAAGTGGTACTGATGTAAATGCTTCAACTAATAATGATAGTACTTCTTATTACATTTATGGAAATAATAATTTTGATGATAATCTTAGATACTTTCTTAATTGGGTAACTAATTTTTCTATAACAAAAGAACAAGTTGAAAAAGAAAGAGGAATTATTTTAGAAGAATCATCAATGTATAAAGATATTCCTAATAGTATTTTATATGAAACATTATCAAGCAATTTATTTGTAAATCATCCATATAAAGATAAAGCAATTGGTACTGACTCTGATATTAATAGTATTACTAAAGAACAATTAGAACTTTGTTATAGAAGTTTTTATAGACCAGATAATATGTATTTAGTAGCAGCAGGAGATATCAATCAAGATAATTTTATTAAGATAGTAAAAGAAGAATTAAAAGATTATAAAAGATCTAACGATGTTGTTGAAGTATTAAAAATAGATGAACCTAATGAAGTAAAAAAAGAATATGAAGAAATACAAATGCCAGTTGAAGTAAATAAACTTGCAATCGGTTATAAAATGAACAGAAGTCTATTTAAAGATATAAATATTGATAGATATACATTAGATTATTATATGCAAATGATTTTAAATATGGCATTTGGAAGTTCTTCAATATTTGTTGAACAAATGTATTTAAAAAATATTGTTCAATCAGTTACTTATGAACTTGTTGATATAGAAGACTATTATACATTTAACTTCTATGTTAGTACTGATAAAACAAAAGAATTTTTAGAAGAACTTAATAAATATATTAAAAATTTAGAACTTGATATAGATACTTTTAATAGAATTATTAAACTTTGGGTAGCAAGTGAAGTTAGAATGATTGATCAAGCAGTATCAGCCGCTAAAAATATTATATATGATATAATTGATTATGGAGATTTTAAAAATAATAAGATAAAAGATATTAGAAATTTAGATTATAATGTTTTACTTGAAGTTTATAAAAAGATGGATTTTAGTAACAAATGTATTGTAAACTTGATAAGTAATAAAGAAAAAACAGTTGCATAACTTGTTTTTTTTTGATATTATATATTTAGGATAAGGAGTGTTGGCTATATGAATATAGAAATGTTTATAAAATTTCCGGGAATTTTAATTACAATTGGAGTCGTTCTACTTTTATTATCAGTTATCATTGGAATTATTGCATATAAGAAAGATAAAAAATTAATTGGAGCAGATTCAT
>CAZVVV010000017.1:0-10891 GCA_964630725.1 uncultured Muribaculaceae bacterium | reverse complement strand
AATATCAAAAATGAGTTTAGGTTTAGAACCATTAGATATATTAGTTCTGCTTTGTTCATGTGTTATTTTATTCATAATAAGCTTTATGAAAGAAAAAAATATTGATATAAGAGAATATATTAAAAATGAAAACTTATTATTTAGATGGTTTATATATTTCTTTATAATATTTAGTATTATAATATTTGGTATATATGGGCCTGGTTATGATGCTTCAAGTTTTATATATGCATTATTCTGATGAAAATAGTAATTAAAAATATAGAAAAAATAGAAAACTTAAGGGACTATGAATATAGTCTCTTAAAAAACATTCTAAATAAAGAATATAATATTGATAGTTATACTATTGTATATAATAAAAATGGAAAACCATATCTAAATAATATATATAATATATATTTTAGTATAAGTCACTCTGATAAATATTTAGTAATAGCAATAAGTAATAAAAAAATTGGGGTAGACATTGAAAAAATAAAAAAATATAATACTAAAATCAATGATTTTTTAAATATAGTACCAAAAAATGAAGAGGAATTTTTTGAATATTGGACTAAAAAAGAAGCTTTAATTAAGTTAAAAGGACTTTCGTTAAAAAATATTAATGATATTGATGAAAGTAATGTAAAATTCTACATAAAAAAGTACAAAAATCATATTATAACTGTAGCGGAAGAAATATGAAGCTAATGCAAAAGCATTAGCTTTTATTTGATACGTTTCATACCAAAATTTATACAACTCAAATATAAAACTATTTCTTTTTTTAATTTTATAGTGTATAATAGCTATACAAGTGAGGGATAGTATGAGAGTGGATAAAGATAAATTACTTATTATAGGATTAATAATATTATTTATTTGTTCTTTTATATTGAAAATGTATATTCAAAATGAAATAAATAATAAAGAGGATGTTATTGTTTTTTTAGGGGATTCAATTACTTATAATTATAAGTTAGATGAGTTTTTTGAAGGTTATAATACTTTCAATAGTGGGATTTCTGGTAATAAAACTACTGATGTATTAAATGATTTAGATAATAGGGTATATAAATATAATCCTACTAAAGTGTTTTTATTGATTGGAATAAATGATTTAAAAAGTGGTGTAAGTTCTGATGAGGTTATAAATAATATAGAATTAATTATTAAACAAATAAAAGAGAATGAAAAGGGTACTACTATTTATGTTGAATCAATATATCCTGTTTCAAATGAAGAGGATATAAAAAATATTAAAAAAATTGTACCTAAGACTGATAATGATGAAATAAAAGAAACAAATAAAAAGCTTAATGAGTTATGTGATGAGTATAATATAGAATATATTAATGTGTATGATAAGTTATTGAATGATAAAGGATCATTAAAAAAGGATTATACAAGGGATGGACTTCATTTAAATGATTTAGGTTATTTTAAGGTTACTAAGTTATTAGAAAAATATATATAAGAAAAACTAAATGTTTTTCTTTTTAATTACCATTATTTACTACTATAAAATATAATATATAGTAAATAATAATAATGTAGTTTGTTTAAGGAGTTGATTTAAATGAATTTTAAAAACAAACTACTGCTTCTTTTATTTCTTACTATATTTAGTATGCCTATTTCTATTAATGCTTATTCAAATAATATAATACTTGGTGGGGATAATATTGGTATTGAAATAAAATCTAAAGGTGTTTTAGTCGTAGGTTTTTACAATGTAGGAAAGAGTTCTCCAGGTAAGAGTGCTGGGCTTCAAAAAGGGGATGTTATAACGGGTGTAGATGATACTGTTATAAATAGTATAACTGATCTATCGGATGTTATGGATTCTTCTAAAAATGTGTTAAAGATTACTTATATACGTAATAATAAAGAGTATGAGACTATTATTAAGTTAGTTAAGGAAGAAGAAATATATAAAACTGGTCTTTATATAAAAGATAAAATTATTGGTATAGGTACTCTTACATTTATTGATCCAGATTCTAAAATATTTGCATCTCTTGGACATGAAATAGTAGATTCTTCAACAGGATTAAAGTTTGAGATGAAAGATGGTTCAATATTTAAATCTGAAATAACAGGAATAGAAAAGTCATCAAGAAACAATCCGGGTGAAAAGAATGCTACTTATCATGTTGAAGAAAAATATGGTACAATAACTAAAAATAAAATTAATGGTATATATGGCAAATATGAAAAGAGTATTGAAGGAAAGGATACCATTGAAGTAGCAAATAAAAATGAAGTAAAAACAGGAAAAGCATATTTTAGAACAGTTCTTAAGGATAATGTAGTTGAAGAGTTTGAAATTAATATTTTAAAGGTTAATGATAATGATTCTACTAAAAACATATTATTTGAAGTAACGGATAAAAAATTGATTAGTAAAACGAATGGAATTGTACAAGGTATGAGTGGGTCTCCAATTATACAAAATAATAAAATAATTGGGGCAGTAACTCATGTACTTACTGATAATCCAAAAAGAGGATATGGTATATTTATTACAAATATGTTGGAGGAAGCAGATAAGCAGGGATAAGTCCCTGTTTTTTAATTTTTTTAAAAAAAGTGCAATTTTATATAAAATTAAGATTTGAATTAAGAAAAGTGTAGTCTTAATACATTTTTCTTAATTTAATGATAAATAATTGAATCAATTTTAAAAATTGGTTCTTTTTTTGCAATGAAATCTTAAAATTGGTCGTTTGACAGGTTATTTTTTACTTGTTATAGTGGTTTTACAAAGGAAATAAATCTTTGTGAAGGGAGGTGAAAGATTATGTTTAATCCTAGAAAATGTACACTTGATAGAAAGATTTCTACTATAGGTAATTATCCACTTCTTGAGTATTATGATGGGTATAAAATACCAATTGTATCTGATTCTATGTTTAAGACTATGATTAATAATGAATCTAGAATGGAATATATTTGTTATTTAATATCTGCTTTATTTGATGAA
Organism: uncultured Muribaculaceae bacterium; assembly: GCA_964630725.1. GTDB lineage: Bacteria > Bacillota_I > Bacilli_A > RF39 > UBA660 > JAEDJI01. Next base: position 7,923 of record CAZVVV010000017.1, on the reverse strand, counting down.
GATTATAATGAAGTATTAAATAATACTACATTTATAAAGACTGAATTAGATAAAGTAAAGAAAGAAGAAAGTAAAAAGACAGTGGATTTATTATGTAAAATAAAAGGAAAGATTATTAATGTTGAAGTAAATAATAATACCTCAAAATCCTTATTAGAAAGGAATCTAGCTTATATGTTTTCTTTATATCATGGAGATATGAAAGAAGGTTCTAAGTATAGATTTAATAATACTATACAAGTGAATATTAATAATTTCAGGTTTAGTGGAAAGAAAGATGTTTTAGAAGAATGTTATATTACTAATATTAGAAAGTTACCAAAGGATATAAATGACTTTGATATTTACAGTAATAAAATAAGAATTATCAATATCTACTTGCCTAATATTAATAAGAAGGAGTATAATAAGCTTAAGTTATATGAGAAGTTACTTCTTATATTTAATGAGAATGATGAAGAACTTTTAAATGACTTAAGTGAGGGTGATGAGATAATGGAGAAGTATGTTAAGGAATCAAAAGAAGCAAGTGAAAAGGATGAAGTGATAGGTATGTATAATGAAGAATTACATAAAGAAAAGCTTCGTCTAGCAGAAATAGATGAGTTTAGAGAATTAGGCCATGAAGAAGGTTTAAAGGAAGGAACTCAAAAAACAAAAGAAGAAACTGCTAAAAAGATGCTTCAAAAAGGTTATGACATTACTGATATCTCAGAATGTACTGATTTATCTATCGAGGAAGTAGAAAAGTTAAAGGAAGTAGAGTAATCTATTTCTTTTTAGTTTCTTCTAATTTTAATAAAAAATAAATAAATAATTTCTAAAAGATATAGTTTTTTATAATTTTATTTGTTATAATTATCTTATAATAAAAAGGGATTGATAAAATGATAGGAAAAATTAAAGATATAGTACAAGACACTATAACAGTAGAACTTTCAATTGATATAGATAAGCAACCAAACTTAATAAATGTACATGTTATATTTGAATGGGATTCAAAAAAAGTAGTCGGAGAAATCACTGACATGAATAAACAAGAAGCAAAAGTTATGTTACTGGGAGAAATAATAGATAATAAGTTTTTACCTGGTATTGATAAAAAGCCTTCTTTTAAATCAGTTGTTAGAATAATAACAATCGAAGAATTAGCCTTAGTACTAGGAGCCCAAGAAGAACAACAAGATACTATGTATTTTGGTAAATCTAGTATTTATGACAATTATAAAATAAATGTACCTTTCAATGGATTCTTTAATCATCATTTTTCTATACTAGGTAACACTGGATCAGGTAAATCATTTGCAACAGCAAGATTAATTCAAAATATATTTGAAAAAGCTAATCCTCCGAAAGGCGCTAATATCTTTATATTTGATACTTATGGTGAATATATAAATGCTTTCGCAGGTAGTAAAAATCCTAATATTCATTTCATTAATTATACAACAGATCCAACAGCAAAACCTGAAAAAATACTTAAAATACCAGTATATTTAATGAAAGCAGAAGACTTAGCAATACTTCTTAATGCTGATTCTATTAACCAAATTTCAATAATAGAAAAAGCATTAAAACTAGTTTGTATATTTAAAAAATCTGGAGACATTGCACTACAATATCAAAACGATATCTTAGCAAGAGCTATACTTGATATTATGATAAGTGGAGAAAAAGCAAGTACTATGAGAGATCAAATTACTGCAATTCTAACAAGCTTTTCAACAGTAGATTTAAATCTTGAAGCTAAAGTCTTTCAAATAGGATACACAAGACCATTAAAACAATGTTTATATGTAGATAATACTGGTAAAATGCCTGATATGGAACTAGTAATAGATTTTATAAAGAAATTTATTACACCAGGACTTGAATTACCTAGTCCTGATGGTAAAACCCATTATACTTTAAAAGACTTAGAAGTAGCTATGGACTTTGCATTAATATCCGAAGGAGTACTATCAAATGAAAAAGTATTCGAATATGGAAATGTATTAAGCGTTAGACTACATAATATCGCAGGAAGTGATTCAAGAAAATATTTTGACTTTAATAAATTCATGGAAAGAGATGAATATATAAAATTACTTCTTACAGATGAGTCAGGTACAAATAAATGCCAATTAGTTAACTTTAATATTAATTATGTAACAGATCAAATGGCCAAAGCAATGACAAAAATTCTATCTAAAATGATATATGAATCAGCAGCAGAATCAAAAGATAGAGCATCAACTGCTTACCATATAATAATTGAAGAAGCACATAGATATGTTCAAAATGATAACGATGTAAAATTACTTGGATATAATATCTTTGATCGTATTGCAAAAGAAGGACGTAAATATGGTATTCTGTTAGGACTTATTTCTCAAAGACCTACAGAACTTAGTGATACTGTTATCTCACAATGTAGTAACTTCATAATATTTAGAACATATCATCCAAGAGATCTAGAATATATAAAAAGTATGGTACCTAATGTTTCTAATGAAATAATAAAACACTTAAAAACATTACAACCAGGTAATTGTATAGTATTTGGTAGTGCATTTAAAGTACCAATAGCACTAAGACTAGATAAACCAAACCCAGAACCATTAAGTAATAATGCTGATATAATAAAATCTTGGTTTTAAAATAATATATAAATCTAAAATGATATACCTAGTATATCATTTTTCATATTTTTCTTGACTTAACCATATATTATATGGTAAAATCTATTTGTTTGAAGCCTCATTATGAAGTTTTAAACCACATTGAAAAGGTTAAAAAAACTATTTAGTTACCTTAAGAGTGAGTCTTAGTTTTAAAAGGAGGTAAATATGAAAGCTATTATTTTAACTGGTGGAAAACAATATGTTGTTGAAGAAAAATCAGTTATCTATGTTGAAAAATTAGATGCTGAAGAAGGAAAAAATGTTGTTTTCGATAAAGTATTAATGCTTGATGGTAATGTTGGATGTCCTTATATCGAAGGAGCTAAAGTTACAGGAAAAGTTCTAAAACATGGAAAAAATAAGAAAATTAGAATTTTCAAATATGTTAACAAAAAGAAAAGTACTCGTAAAGCTCAAGGTCATCGTCAACCATATACAAAAGTTGAAATTACTAAAATTGGGTAATTAATATGATTAAAGTAAGTATCAAAAAAGAAAATGATTTAGTAAAACAAATCAAAATAACAGGACATGCTAATTATGACGAATATGGTAAAGACATAGTTTGTGCATCTTGCAGTAGTATTGTTGTTACTACAGTTAATGCTATCTTAAGCATTAATAAAGATGCTATTAATTACCAAGATGAAAAAGATTTTGAAATGAATATATTAAAAGATGATGAAATTGTTAATAAATTAGTAAATAATATGATTTCATTACTTGAAGAATTAAAGCATGATTATCCTAAAAATATTAAAATCAATTAGTAGGAGGAATATTATGATGAAATTGAATATCCAATTATTTGCACACAAAAAAGGTGGAGGTTCTTCATCAAATGGTAGAGATTCTGCTGGTAGACGTCTAGGAGCTAAAGTAGCAGACGGACAATTTGCCAAAGCAGGTTCAATTATCTATCGTCAAAGAGGAACAAGAATTTATCCAGGAACTAACGTAGGAATGGGTAATGATCATACTTTATATGCAAAAATTGATGGTATTATAAAATATGAAAGACTTGGAAGAGATAAAAAACAAGTAAGTGTATATGAAAAATAGTTTAATACTATTTTTTTATTTTAAAAGATACTAACATATCTTAATGCTAGTATCTTTTATTTTACTTAATAAATCATCCTTTAAAGATTCCTCTAATCTAATTTTATACACTATAGTATCCTTATAATCTTTACTTATTACTTCATAATCCTTTGCAATAGCCTCTAATAATTTTTTATTATCATAATTAGACTCAATACTTAACTCAATATATTCCTTATATGGAATAATATCAACCTTATCAATAGTTTCTCTAACACTATTTGAATAAGCCCTAATTAAACCACCAGCGCCAAGTTTAACACCACCAAAATACCTTATAACAACACATAAAACATTTTCTAAATCCTTTTTCTTTAATATTTCTAAAATAGGCATTCCAGCAGTCTTACTAGGTTCTCCATCATCATAAGCCTTCTCCTTATTATGCATTATATAAGCATAACATATATGAGTAGCATCCTTATATTCCTTTCTTAAATCCTCTAAAATATTATTTATTTCATAAATATCATTAACATAATAAATCTTACATATAAACTTAGACTTCTTCAGTATTATAGTATTTTCTTCATTTTTACTAATAGTATTCATATAACCACCAAATTAATTATATCTTTTTGTAATAATCTTTGCAATATGTTATAATATGTTGCGAGGGATATTATGAAAAAAGAAGAAACAAATGATATATTACTTTATCCAATAGGATTTGATATTTCAAGATTATACAATTCATTAATTTATGGTATTATGTCTGAAGACAATTATAAAGAAAAACAAATAGATTTTATAAAAAGCTCCTACGACCCAATCAATACTAATGAAGTTAATTTATATAAATATGAAGACTATATAAATGGAACATTATCAGGAAAACAAATACACTATATTGATAACTCAATATGCTTAGTAATTGAACCTGATATCTTAGAGTTTCCAATAAACAAAGAAGACATTACTTCAATAGCTATTCCTAGTTGTTATGTTGACAATAATCTAAAAGAAATAAATTACCTAAACTTTAGTAATATGTCATATGAACAAATAAAAAATAATTGTGATACATTTCTAAAAGCATTAGAAAAATATGGCTTTGAAAAAGATCAAGATAAATATGATAGTTCATACGATGTTCTAAGATATAGCTATAATCTAGAAAAAGAATTCGACGAAGACCTATTAGAAGACGCTCGCAATTACTTAAATGAAGACATTGGATATGATGTAAGAGACACATTTAGAAAAGTACTAAATAAACAAAATGGAGTAACATTACTAGATTTAATAAACTATCTAAATGAACAAACACTAAGCTTACCAATCATACCACTCGAAGATATATCACTAGTAAAAAAAAGAACAAAATAAGGGGGATATATGGTAGATAAAACAAAACTAAGTCTTGTTCCAGAAAACCCTGGATGTTACTTAATGAAAGATAAAGATAATAATATCATCTATGTAGGAAAAGCAAAAAACCTAAAAAGAAGAGTAAACTCTTACTTTAATAAAATTCAAACAGGTAAAACAAAAGCATTAGTAGACAATATTTATTCTTTTGAATACATAGTAACAAATAGTGAAGTAGAATGCTTAATACTAGAAATAAATCTAATAAAAAAATACAATCCTAAGTATAATATTCTCTTAAAAGATGATAAAACATATCCATATATCGTATTAACAAATGATAAATATCCTACTTTAAAAATAGTAAGAAGTAAAAATAGAAAAAAAATAAATGGTAAAGTATTTGGACCATATCCTAATGTATCAAGTGCTAGAGAAACAGTCGAAGCAATTAATAGAGTATATCCACTTAGAAAATGTTCTAAGTTAAAAAAAGATTATTGTCTTTATTATCATATTAATGAATGCTTAGGATATTGTAAAAACAATATTGATGAAGAACAAATATCTAATATGACTAAAGAAATAACTAGCATTCTAAATGGTAACTATAAACTTATTACCACTAAATTAGAAGACAAAATGAATAATGCATCAGAAAGATTAGACTATGAAAAAGCACTTTTATATAAAAATATAATAGATAATATAAAAAGTACTATTAATAAACAAATAATAGTATCTAATGTAAAATATAACTTTGATGTATTTGGTTACTATATAAAAGATGATTTTCTTACAATCGAAGTCCTTTTCATTCGTGAAGGAGTAGTAATAGGAAGATTCCATAAAATATATGATGACTTTGTAGATATAAATGATATCTATCTAAGATTCATAATAGACTTTTATGAAAAATACCAACTACCTAAATCAATTATAGTAAATGATATTATAGATAATGAATTATTAAGCAATTACTTAAAATGTGATGTTATTATACCTAAAAAAGGTGATATTAAAAAAATACTTGATATGGCTAATCTAAATGCAGAAATTAACTCAAAAGAAAAAATAGAAACTATAAAAAAAGATAAAACAATAAGAACTACTCTAATGAATGAATTAAAAAATAAACTTAAAATTAGTAGTGTATCCCAAATAGAACTATTTGATAACTCTCATTTATTCTCTACATACTATGTCGGAGGAATGGTTTGTTATACTAACTTTCTACCAAATAAAAAAATGTATAGAAAATATAAAATAAGTCTTGAAGTAAAAGATGATCTTAGTGCAATGAAAGAAGTAATCTATCGTAGATACTTTAAATGCTTACTCGAAGACATTCCATTACCAGATCTTATAATCGTTGATGGAGGAGAAACCCAAATAAAAGTAGCAAAAGAAGTCCTAGAATCATTAAAACTAAACATAAAAATAATTGGACTAAAAAAAGATGATAAACATAGAACTAAATATATAATAGATGATAACTATAACACAATCGAAGTAAGTAAAGAACTATTCCTATACTTAACCCGTATGCAAGATGAAGTCCATAGATTTGCAATAACATACCATAGAAATATAAAAAGTAAAGGAAGTCTATCAAGCATCCTTTTAAACGTCTCAGGAATCGGAGACAAAAGAAGAAAAGAACTATTAAAAAAATACTCATCAATTGATAAAATAAAAAATGCATCAATCGATGATTTGACAACTATATTACCCAAAGATGTTGCAATCAATTTACAAAAATATTTAAATAACTTATAATTAATTTGAGGTGTTTTATATGAATGTTTTAGAAATAAAAAATGTATCTAAAAAAATCGGTAAAAGACAAATATTAAAAGATCTATCCCTTGAAGTAAAAGAAGGAGAAATATATGGATTTGTAGGGCCAAATGGTGCAGGAAAAACTACCCTTATTAAAGTAATGCTAGGCCTTTATAAAAGCAATTCTGGTACCATTAAAATAAACGGTTATGATATAAAAAAAGATTTTGAAAAAGCAATGGAAGCAGTCGGAGCAATAATAGAAAATCCTGAAGTTTACTCTTATATGAGTGGTAAAGATAATATTAATTTATATCTTAGAATGAATCCAAATAAAGATAAAGAATATGTTGATGAAGTTATTAAATCTGTTAAATTAGGTAATAGAATGAATAATAAAGTAAAAACATACTCACTTGGTATGAGACAAAGACTGGGTATAGCCCAAGCACTTGTTTCCCATCCCAAAATATTAATACTTGATGAACCCACTAATGGACTTGACCCACTTGGTATTAAAGAATTAAGAGAATTACTTAAAAAAATTAGTAAAGAACAAAATATAGCAGTCTTTATATCTAGTCATATTTTAAAAGAAATAGAAATTATATGTGATAGAATTGCTATTATAGATAATGGTTCTATTGTCGAAGTTAAAGATATGAACAACTCTTCTTTAGAAGCCATTGATGTTTTATATGAAGTAAGTCCAATTGATAAAGCAAAGAAGTTATTAGACAAAAATAATATTTTATATAAAGTAGATAATAATTCATTAAAATTATCAATATTAAATGAAGAAATACCTAATTATAATAAATTATTTGTTAATAATGATATTCTTGTTTATCAAATAAAAAAAGATATTAAATCTTTTGAAGATGAATTCATTGAAATGACTAATGGTACGAAAGGACAAATTAAGTAGGTGGTTTTATGATAAAATTAATTTATAATGAAATATTAAAACAAGTTAAAAAGAAAAGTTTTATAATTATATTATCTATAATAGTATTATTCTCAGGAGCCTTACCATTTTTATATAAAGCATTTACTGGTACTG
>CAZVVV010000016.1:0-11613 GCA_964630725.1 uncultured Muribaculaceae bacterium | reverse complement strand
AAACTTTAAAGAATAAGAATTTAAAATATTAATTGCTTACTTATGGTTTTGATGTTTCTAATGATATGTATTGTAAAAAGTATTCAATAGTAAAATTAGCTACATCACTTATTGAATACTTTTTACAATACATATCATTAGAATTATCAAAACCATAAGTAAGTAATTTATAATTTAAATTCTTAGTCTTTAAAGTTTTTAAATACTCATCATCACCATTTACTATTAAAATATTATCCTCATCAAATCCATTTGCCACTTCCATCTTAGCTTCAAATATTCCTTGTTTACCATTTTCAAAAAATTCTATATGAGCCATACCTATTTTAGTTATTATAGCAATTCTAGGATTTGCTAAACTTTTTAAGTAATCAATTTCACCTTTATGTTGCATTCCCATTTCCACAATCATTTTTTCATATGATTCATCCAAATTAAGTAATGTCTTTGGTACTCCAATTTCATTATTTAAGTTTTCTAAATTTTTTAAAGTTTTATACTTAGTATTAACAACACTATAAGTCATATCCTTAGTAGTAGTTTTACCAGTACTACCAGTAACTGCAATACAATCTACATCAAATAAATTACGATAATATTTAGAAATATTTCCAAATGCAATAGTAGTATCTTTAACTTGAATTAAATTAATATCATCTTTATCAAAAGTATGATTTTCATCTATTAAAAAAGTCCTACAACCAGATTGATAACAACTCTCCATAAATTTATGAGCATCATGAATTTCTCCAATTATTGGTATAAATAAACTATTACTTTTTGCCTGTCTTGAATCAATTACTACATTATCTATTAAAACATTATAATCACCACATAAAAGACTACCATCTGTTGCAATCACTAATTCTTTAACACTTAATTTTTTCATTTAAATCCCTTCTTTATTATTTTATTTTTACTCTTTTTAAATAGCCCTTTACTACATTTATATCCATCTCATATGGTTCAAACCCATTCTTAGTTATTTGATAATCCTCATCCCCTTTTCCTAGGATTACAATAACATCACCCTTTTTCCTTTCATCAAGAGCCTTTTCAATAGCACTTTTTCTATCTTCAACTACTTCATATTGTTTATTAAATGGTTTTATATATTTAATTATATCATTACATATATCTATAACATCCTTAGAACCAGGATCTTCAGAAGTTAAATATATATAATCAGCATATAAACCAGCACACGTTCCCATATCCTTTCTTCTATTAATTCCTTTATCCCCAGGACAACCAAATACAGATATTATTCTCTTTCCTTTATATGTTTCTTTAACTGACTTATACAATGCTTCTGCACTAAGCTTATTATGAGCATAATCAATTATTATTGGACCAAATTGATCCTCAAGCTTTTCCATTCTTCCATTAACATGAGTTTCACTCAATCCTTTTTGAATATCATCTTGAGATACACCAAGTAATTTTGCCATTATTATTGCACATGTTGCATTAATTACATTAAAAGTACCCTCCATAGTTATATAATAACTTTCTAAAATATTATTATAAACTACATCAAAAGATATCCTATCATTATAAGAAACAATATTCTTTATACAATAATCACAATCACTTGTTAATCCATATGTAATTATTTCTTTATCCTTTATTCTATCTACTATTTCATTATAATAATCAGTTTGTTTATAAATTATTACTTTATCACACATAGTTAAAAATTCTATTTTACAATTCAAATAATCCTCAAATGAATCATGTTCTAAAGGAGAAATATGATCCTCACCAATATTTAAAAAACATCCAATATCATAATGCATTCCAAATACTCTATTTAATTTTGTTGCTTGACTAGACACTTCCATAGTTACATATTTTAAATCATTTTTAGACATAGTATTTAATAACTTATGCAATTCAAGACTCTCTGGTGTTGTATTATGATTCTCTCCCTCACACTCACCATCATAAAAATAATGAGTAGCAAGAATACCAGGTTTATATCCTAAATGATAACCTAAAATATTATGAATAAAATAATTAGTAGTAGTCTTCCCCTTAGTACCTGTTATACCTATCTTAAATAAATTATCTTTATAAAAATTCAAAGATACTATAGCAAGAGCCTTTCTAACATCATTTACTATTATTTTAGGAATATCTTTATTATAATCAACCTCACTCATATAACAAATTATTCCATTACTTATCGCTTCATTTAAATACTCTTCTTTAAAAGTAAAACCTTTACATACAAATAAACTATTTTCATTTATATTCCTCGAATCATATGATACATTCCCTATATCTAAATCTATATTTGTATAATCATTTAATAAATTATTATCTTTCAATATATTAATTATTTCTTTATATTTCATAAACTTACTCCTTTATATTTCTAGGATGACTATTTTCATACACTTGTTTTAATTTTTCATTAGTAACATGAGTATATACTTGAGTTGCTCTTAATGACTCATGTCCTAATAACTCTTGAACAGTCGTAATATCACACCCTTCATTAAGCAAATTAGTAGCAAATGTATGCCTAATAACATGAGGTGATATTTTTTCATTAATTGTACTCTTTTTCATTATATTATCAATAACTAACCTAACACCACGATCAGTAAGAGGTGTACCATTCTTATTTAATAATAAGTAATTAGTATCCTCTTTATCCTTTAATAATTGATATCTTTTAGATAAATACATATTTAAATATTCCAAAGTATAATAATCAAAATAAACAATTCTTTCCTTATTACCTTTTCCTAAAACTTTAATACTCATATCATCATAATTAAAATCATTTACTTTTAAACTTACCAATTCACTAACACGTACACCAGTCGAATATAAAAGCTCTAAAATTAATCTATCCCTTATACCCAAGACAGTATTAAGATCAGGTATAGAAAACAACTCTTCAAGTTGATCTTCATATAAAAACTTAGGTAATAATTTATCTTTCTTAGGATTATTAGCATATTTAAAAATATTACTCTTTACATAACCATTTCTTGATAAATATTTATAAAAACTTCTTATAGAACTCAAAATACGACACACAGTACTTTTATTATAACATTTAGAATCCATATAACTATAAAACAATCTTATATCTTGATATTCTAAATCATTAAATGATAAAGATTCCTTTTCTAAATACTCATTAAATAATAATAAATCTCTTTGATAATTAGTTATAGTATTTATTGAATAATTTTTTTGTACTTTTAAATAATTAAGAAACTCATCAATTAAAACTTGCATATTTCCTCCCCATTAATTATAACATTATTTAAAAAATATTACTATAAACACGTAAAGTATAATGTAAACTACCTAGCCAAAAATAAATAAACCGCTGTTTCCTTATCAATTAAACCAGTTTTTATTTTATAATCTAACTCCGCTAAAAAAATAATAATATCTTCTAAATCTTTATTAGTATAATTATACCCTTTATTTCTTAAAACACTTATTCTCTTAGGATTAGCTATTCCTAATATCTCTTTTATTTCATCATCAGTCTTAGTATAAGTAAGATTCTTTACTTGATAAATTAATCTATAATTATTAGCAAGCATAGACAATATCTTCATATCCTCTTCATTTTGTTCCTTTAACTCTTTATAAATATCAAAAGACCTATTCTTAGTACCCTTTTCCACTGAATTAATTAAATCAAATATAGATTTATCAAGATCTTTTTTTACAAGAGAATCAATATCATCCCTAGTTATTTGTTTATCATCTAACCTATATAACTTTAACTTTTCTATCTCATTTTTAATTCTTAATAAATCATTACTACAATAAGTCTTTAATAACTCTATATCATTATTTGATATTCTATAACCATTTAATAATTCTTTAATATAAGAATTAATATCAAAATTATCTACTTCAATTTTAGTAGAAAAAGAATCAAAAGCCACCAATAACTTTTTTCTATTAGGTAAAGATTTACCACTTATAATCAAAATATTATCACTTTGATTATTTAAATATTTAATCAATTCTGATACATATAAATCATTATTCTTATCATCCTTTTTTACTAATAATTCTATATTATAAACAATAACTAACTTTTTATCACTAAAAATATTTAAAGTATTTATATCTTCAAGAACATTAAATATATTATTAGTCTCTAAATCATATGATGATATTGATTCTTTATTAATATTATTATCTTTAACTATTTTATTTATATGCTCTTTAACAATTTCACTATTACCTAGGATTAAATATGTCATTTGAATCACCTGTAAATCTTATATAACTTTTTTAAATAAAAAAAAAGGACATAGAGTCCTAGTGAGCATATAATCCATGTATTTTTTGTCTTGTTATATCATCTATATCATTTAATACCCAGTTATTATCCACTTTAGTTAAAGTAAAATCAATTGTATACTTTACTTTATCCTTAGTATCTTTTAATTTACCAATCCTATAAGCAACATACTTAGCATTATCTAATACTCCATCAGTATAAAACTCTTTTTGATTAGCATTATAATACTCTTCAGCCTCTGTTGTCGTTTTATAGTAATCATACACTTCAATTTCAGTTGTCACAGTAGCAGTATCCCCATCAATTTTCTCATCCTTTATTTTATATTTTAAATCCTGATATTGATGCTTCATAATATCTGTATAAGTACTTCTTTGTTCATCACTCATTAAAGTATCTGTATCTACCATATTTTTTAATTGTGCTAGAACATTATCATCTAACTTTTGATAATTATCTAAAAAATTTTCTACTTTCTTACTAGGAGTATTATCCATAGTACATCCACATAACATTATTAAGAATAAAATACATGAAAATGATATTAAAACTTTCTTCATAAAAAAATCCCTCCATTTATATAATGGAAAGATTTTTTTATTTTATACTTAAATTCTATTATTATTTGATTTTTTTTGAAATAATATTAAGAATACTCCGATTAATACTAATGTACCTAGTAATATATATACCAATATCATTGTATAATTAGTCTCTTTTTCATTATCAGATTCATTTGTATCATCATCATTATTATCACTATTATCTTTATTTTCATTATCTATTGTTTTATTTGATTCACTTGTATCATTAACTTTTTTATAAAGATTAACTTTTAATGATTTATTCTCATAATTGCTTGAATTAATATACCACATAAGTTCATTTGAATCTTGAGAATCAGCATTACTATACAAAATATTATAATCAGTAACCAAAGTCACTTTTGCAACATTTAGTCCATTTTTTAAACATTGAAAATTTTCAGCAGAAATATATAATTCATCTTTTGATTCAACTAATTCATATTTTTCAAAACATTTATTTACAATATTTGACGTACTAGCCTTTGAAATACTAAATGTAGATTTATAATTAAGAGAAAAATCATCATCATTTGATTGAAAATCATAATAACTCACATTATTTTGATATCCAGTTACATAAGCCTCAACATTTTTATCATTATAATATTTATTAATTGGATAATTTTTTTGATTTTCAATAAATGTTTTATATTCACTTTCTGTATCAGCCTTTAAAATTAATTCTTCACTAATAGTTTCACCTACATTAATTTTAAATTCAGCAGTACAACCAGTCATTATAAAAACAATTAATAATACAAATACTATTTTAAATAACCTTTTCATAATAGCCTCCTAACCATTATAATCTAATAAATATGTATAACCAATACAATTTTTAGTATTAAGTTCTTTAAAGCTAAGTTCTCTCCTTCTCCAAACCATATAACCTCCGCCATTATAACCATCAGTTACAACAGCTGTTTCTTTTTCATTATCAACCGATTCCACAATCATAACATGGCCACAATAACCATAAGGACCATCAGCACAAGTAGCAATTCCAGATTGTTGTGTTACTATAGAACCTGCTTTAGGAATACTACAAGTATCATCATAACCAAAGTTTTTTAAAGAAGAATTTATAGTAGGAAAATATTTCCAAGCATTACCATAAGTTTTATTAATATCACTAATTGCATTCTTCTTTTGTTCTGCAGTTAAATTACTTGCTTCATTTATTATTTCAACTGCTCTAATAACAACATACCAAACGCATTCATATTTTGGCCTATTTGCAATACTTGGCGCTAATTTAGTAGCATTTTCAATTTCACTATTAGTAGGTTCTTTAGTCCTTTCATTAAATATCCCATTATAATTGCAATCATCACCTAAAAGTTGAATGCTTTTTATATTACTATTAAAAACCTTTCTAATCTTTTCATTTTCATTTGAACATGCAACAGGTTTATTAGTACCTTTAAATTTAAAACCATACTCTACAGGATCAATTGTTGTCCCACATCCCATTTCAAATTCAATAACACTCTTATCATATTTTTGATATCTATGTGTTTCATCTGTATGCGCATCACTTTTAGTATCACCCAACATAGCAGTAAACGAAACTCCATCTTCCAAAGTAATCAAATATCTAGTACCCTTTTCTTCACCAAAATATGTTCCCAACGCAATAATATAATCATTATCAGTTCTTAAAAAGCCATTTTCATCTATATAAGTTTCATGCTCTTCATAAAATTTTTTAACAGGATCCACCCATCTAAAATCAAAAACACCAGTATACGTAAAAGTAGAGGTACTTTCTAAATCGCTTATATCAAAACTACTAGAAACACAATAACTACTTCCATAAGCACTACTGCCTTCAAATACTACAAAAATTACTAAAAATAAAATTATAAATAATAAACCTACTCCAAAAGCAATTATCATAAACTTTAAAGATAATGGTAATTTCATAAAGAAACTAATAATACTTTTTTTAATTTCTTGTTTAGTTTTATTTTTAGAATCTTTATCCTTCCCTTTAAACAATTTCCTTCTTTTATTTTCTTTATTATCTATAGAACTTTTTATACCATTTCCATCAGTATTTTTATCCTTCTTATCCTCTTTATTATTATCATCTTTTTCATCTTCATTATTAGTATTCTTTTTATTTTGTATTTTATTATTTATACCCCTTGCTAAATTAGTAGCATTATTAATATTATGAGCAGCCTTATTACCCATTTGATTCAAAACATTTCTTGTTTCATTAGGATCAGTCATTTTATCATTTAAATCATCACTATTACCCATATTAGTAGCCATATTATTAAATCCATTTAATGAATTATTAGCAAGATTTACAGTATTAAGACTCTTATTAAAAAAATTACTATTATTTTTATTTTGTCCTAAATTAGAATTATTATCTTTATTCTTTTCTATTTCTTCTTGTTTCTTATTCTTTATTTCATCATTATTATCTGTATTACTATTTACTTTTTGTTCCTCTTCCATGACTTCACCTACTTCCATTACTATATTAATTCTAACATAAAAACATATAAAAAAAAAGACTTATTTAACTCTTACGTAAATGTCTTTTTTCATCTAATTCATTTTTCCTTACTTCAATAAACATTATTTCATACTTAGATAAATTATATTGCTCTTTAATAATATTTTTATTCTCATTATAATAATCATAATTATTTATTAATTCCTCAAGAAGAGCACTTCTGTCAAGTTGTTCATTATCATTTTTAACCACTTTATCATACTCTTGCTTTATACTATTCATCATATTAATATGAAAATCATCCAATTTAAATAAACTCTCAGTATAATTTTTAGTTGTTTCATAATCATTACTTTTAATAGTATAAAATATAACATCTTTTATATACTTTGGTTCTCTATAATTACTCAATTTAACATCAATTAATATTTTCAATAAAGCATCATACAATGACAAATTAGTATTAATCATATAATCAACTACATAATTTCTATCATATAAATTATTACTATTATTTAACTCTTCATATGCATCATAAATCCAATCAACTGATATTTTATTGTTATTATTATTAAATTCATTTTTAATAGACAATAATGATTCCTCTTTAGAAAGACCCATATTAATTAATTTATCAAAATGAGTAATAATTATCTTAGAATCTAAATTATATTTCTTTATAAACTTATTCAATTTAATATCCTTAACATCAGATTCTTTATCCACCATATTTTTAAGTCTATTTATATTTAAAACAGTATTTCTAATTCTTTCTAGTTCTGGTTGCTTTATATTATAAATATCTTTACAAAACACTTGAAGATACTCAATTAAATCATCATTAGTTATATTTAAATATTTAGCAAACTCCTTTAAAGTATATTCTTTATTTTGATAATTAAGTACTTTAGGATATTTATTTTTAAGCTTATTCCTTCGATATCTTTGTTCTAAAGAATATAACTCTTTAGCATAAATATCCCCTTGTGATATAGAAGCCTTTATCCTTTTTTTATTAGTATAATACCAAACATACATAGTAGAATTATCATCAAACTTAACATCATCTTCATAAGTTGGAAAATAATTATTATTATTTACAAAATCAATCATTTCTTTTATTCTTAAATTAAATCTATCATCAACATTCTTTTTATCAGTTTTTTTCATATACTTATCAGATAACTTTACAAGAATAAAAGCATCTTGATTAGTTTCAGATAATACTTTTAATTTATTTCTATTTGTCTTAAACCATTCCCCCATAAGACAAGAATCATCACTAAATCTTATATCTTTCACACCACGTGTTGGAAAAGAATTAGTAGTTGTTATATAATCAATCATTTCTTTTATTCGTTTTTGATATTGTTCCTCACTTGTTTTAGGTATCATTTAACCACTCCCTATAATAACATTATACAAAAACTATAAATAAAAAGCAATCAATTATTTGCTAATTAATTGCTTTCCCATTTACATAAAGCTTATATCCATTAAAATCTATATTACTATTAGAACTATCTTTATTAGATAAACTAGTAACATAAGTATCCCCAGTTAATTTTATCTTTGATGATTTATCTAAAGTTAAATTTATTTCCTCAGATATATTTGAAGTATTTATAGAACCTTCATAATATGAATTATTACTTAGAGAAAAATCAAGAGTAGACACTTCATCAATATATATATTTCCAGTTACTTTTTGATTAGTCAAATTAAGCACTACATCAGCACCATTTTGACCCTTAGTACCCCAAGAATCACTTTGTGCCCTTAAAAAATAACCACTCTTGTCATTATTTATTATAGTATTATTTTCTAAATTAAAAGTAGCACTTGTATTAGTAGCATACAAAGTATCCCCTTTATTAGTAGTAATAGTACTATTCTTAGCAGTAAACTCTGAATTACCTACACTAGCATCACCACTCATAGATTGATATAAAAAGATATTCTTATAAGTAGTAGATTGACCATTTAAAGAACTATTAGTATCTGTTAAAGTACAATTTTCTAATGAAACACTATTTTTCCCTTCGATTACTACTCCTTCAGATGCTTTAGATATTAATGTTGCATCACTTACTTTTATATTAGCAGTAGAATAAATAGCAGGAGATCCCTTTCCTGTAGTTGTATATGTTCCTTTAACAACATTAACATTTCCTCCACCACGATCACTTCTTATAGCAGCACTTGAAGTACCAGATGTATTAATTGTTAAATTATTAGCATTCATAGTACCACCACCAGTAGTCATAATACCACCAGAATTATCCTTTTTAGTAGTTATTTTAGAATCACTAATAGTTACAGTTGTACCATCAGAACTACTATTATTCGTAGTAGCAGAACCCCCATAACTAAACACTCCGTTAGCACCAGTTGCATTAGTAGTCACTTCAATATTTTTCAAAGTTAAATTAGCACCACTTTTAGCCGTAATAGCAGAGTTAGTACCATAAAAACTAGTTGAATCTCCCCCATCACTATCTCCAGTTTTTGTAACTTTAACATTCAAAATAGAAGTACTTGAACCATTCACTAATATTGCATTCTCATCACTAGTTGAAGAAGTATAACTACCCTCTTCAATTGTAGTATCCTCATCAATTGTTGTTTTACCATTATAAGCTATATTAGTATTATTACTAAAAGACATAGAATCATTATCTAAAAAATACTCAGTAGTAATATACTTATCTGTATAAGTAAATACTGTAGTTAATATAATTACTGAAAGTATTACAATAATTACTTTATCACTATTTACAAACGTTTCCTTAAATGTTTTCTTATTAAAGCAAGACATAATTATATAAATAATCAAACTAGATAAAATTAAAGATTCAATTGCAAAAACAACATAATAACAAACAGTTAAATCAACACTATTTTGACTATTCATATTACCAGAACCATTTGGCATACTTGGTACAGTATTACTATTTTGATTACTTCCTTTTGCCTCATCAGAATTACTTGATTCATTATTATCTGAATCACTTGGCTTTTCAGGTGGTTCATTAGTATTATTATTTTGTTCATCATTACTTTCTCCATCTGGTTTACTAGGTGGAGTATCACTATTTTGACCATTATCATTTGAACTACTATTTTGATTATTTGGCATACTTGGTGGTGTACTATTTTCATTAGTCATCTCATTATTATTCAAAGTTATATGATCTTTAGCATAATACATTGTAAATACCATTGTCCCTATTACAAGCACTACTAAAATTAACATTATAATATTTTTAATATTTCTTTTCATTTTTCATTCTCCTTTCCTATATTATAATTTATCAATACTTTATTATTTTGTCATATTTTATTACTTTTCCCTCCTTCATGTAATAATGATAACAAACAATTCTTAAATAAAACTTAAAAAGCATTTATAAAAATTATAAATGCTTTTATGGTCTCAATGAATTAATAGGAATAATATATATACCAGTTTTTGGATCTCTTACTACATTATTCCATAAACCACATATAATACACATAAACTTAGGTTTTTTTTCAACTTTATCATAAAATTTTAACAGATTAGCTTTAGCTTCTTCAATCTTATCAGAACCAAGCTTTATTTCAATGGCACCATATTGCCCTTCATCATTAACTATAATCGCATCAACTTCTAAACCACTTACATTATTTCTAAAATGTCTTAATTCGCCATCATTATAATTAGCATATATTCTTAAATCTCTTTCTACCAATGATTCAAATAAAAAACCAAAAGTATTTAAATCATCAATTAATTTTTCATAATTTAATCTTAATAATGCACATGGAAGAGAAGGATCAGTAAAATGTCTTTTTGAAGACTTACCAATATTATCTCTAGATCTTATATTTGGATTAAAAGCTTGCTGATTTTTAATTAAATGTAACTTATCTAATACATTTAAATAATCTCCAACAGTTTCTTTATTAATTGAATCATATTCATTTTCTATAATATCCTTTATTAAAGTCTCATTAGAAGCAATAGTAGATTCATTCCTAGCAAGAGATTTTAATAACATTTCCATCTTATTTCTATCTCTTCTTTTGCCATCTATTTCATTAATATCTTTATCTAAAATATCTTTAATATAACTTTTAGCAATCATTTGAGCATCATGTGAAGTCTTTTCAATATTTTCAGGCCAACCACCCTTTAATATGAAATCCGCAATATCGTGAAGAGACAATTCCTTAGTAGTATGACTTTCTACTATATTATTAGAAAACAAATCATTTAA
>CAZVVV010000015.1:0-11650 GCA_964630725.1 uncultured Muribaculaceae bacterium | reverse complement strand
TTAATCGAGAGTAAATAAAATACAATAAATGAGTTTTGATAGCTCTATATTGTGGGACTATTTTAATCTTATTAGACTGAATTAAATAGTTAATTCTCGTTACGATTGAAAAATACAATTATAAGACTGAATGCCCGAAAAATCGGTGTTTTCAGTCTTAATTTTTTTATTAACTCTTTTACTTACTAATTTCAAAATATCATCTCCTAAATAAATTACTATTTATTTATTACTCATAATCATACTACAAAATATTTTAAAACACTTAATAATTTAAATTATATTTATGAAACAATTGAACTATAAAATACTTTCATTCAGGAAAATAAAGCAGTTTTATTTTCTTATTCTTTATTTCAATAAGACCTTCATCCTTAAGATTCTTAAGCTCTCTACTCATTGCACTCCTGTCAATTGCTAAATAATCAGCAAGAGCAGTAAAAGAAGAAGGAACATACACAATCCTAGCATTTGTATCCATATAAGAATACTTAAAATAAGCAAGAAGTTTATTTCTAATAGTCTTATTAGTCAAAATATCAACCCTTTCATTATTTAAAACTAACTTTCTTTGAGTAATCTCTAATAAATTAATCAAAAACTGACTAAAAATTGAAGAATTAATATTAGCATTACTATATATATAAGCAGTATCAATAAAAATAACCAAAGACTCTTCCTTAGCAATAACATCATAATCACTATTAACTAAATTAGATATATTCGTTCCAAAAACATCCCCCTCATCAAGTACTTCAACCAAAGATCTATTACCAGCACTATCGGTCTTTATAATATTAAGATAACCAGTCTTAACAATTGCAATATAATTATTCATTTTAATCTTACTTGACACTAACTCATTTACACTAAAATGTAAACTAGAAGCCTCTAATATTTTTAATAAAAATCCCTGTTTACTAGGGTGAATACCTTTAAATAAATCATTCATAATATCCCTCTAAAAAATATTTTAACATTATTTTTAAAATGTTGCAATTGCAACAATAACAATTTTTGACAAAATTATATAATTAAAATGTAAAAAAACTAGGAGGAGTAAAAATGAAGGTAATTAAAAGAGATGGACACATGGTTGATTATTGTCCTGAAAAAATAGAAGCAGCCATATTAAAAGCAAATAAGGAAGTAGAAGAAGACAAACAAGCATCACGTACACAAATAAGAAACATTGAAAAATACATTGAATCACTTGGTAAGAAAAGAATTCTTGTCGAAGACATTCAAGATATTATAGAAATGAAACTTATGTCAATAGGTAAGTATGAACTAGCTAAAAAATACATTACTTATAGATATACAAGAGAACTAGTTAGAAAAAGTAACACTACTGACCTAGCAATTAAAGAACTAATCGATGGAGAAAGTGAATATTGGAACACAGAAAATTCAAATAAAAATGCTAAAGTAGTAACAACACAAAGAGACTACTTAGCGGGAATAACAAGCACAGATATTACAAGAAGATTTTTATTACCAGAAGACATAGTAGAAGCACATGATGCTGGAATAATTCATTTTCACGATGCAGACTACTTTGCACAAAATGCACTACATAATTGTGATTTAATAAATCTAGAAGATATGTTACAAAACGGTACAAATATAAATGGAGTAATGATTGAAAAACCACATAAATTTTTAACTGCAGTAACAATTGCAACTCAAATCATAACAGCAGTATCATCTAGTCAATATGGTGGAGTATCAATAACCCTTACACACTTAGCACCATTTGTAAGAGATAGTTACAACAGATATTTAAAAATATATAAAGCACGTAAATTATCAAAAGAACAATGTGAAAAATTTGCAAAAGAAGATTTAAAAACAGAAATCACTGCTGGAGTACAAACATTCCAATATCAAGTTAATTCAATGACTACTACTAATGGACAAGCACCATTCTTAAGCGTTTGTATGTATCTTGGTGAAACAAAAGAATATAAAGAAGAATTAGCAATGATTATTGAAGAATTCTTACATCAAAGAATCGAAGGAATGAAAAATGAAAAAGGAGTTTATGTAACACCAGCATTCCCAAAATTACTATACGTACTTGAAGAAGATAACATCCATGAAGATAGTAAATACTACTATCTTACACAATTAGCGGCAAAATGTACTGCTAAACGTATGGTACCAGATTATATATCAGAAAAAATGATGCTAAAACTTAAAATAGATAAAAACGGAAATGGTAACTGTTATCCATGCATGGGTTGCCGTTCATTCTTGACTCCATACGTTGATGAAAATGGAAAACCAAAATACTATGGTAGATTCAATCAAGGAGTTGTAACAATAAACTTACCAGACGTTGCTTTATCATCAGATAAAGACGAAGAAACATTCTTTAAAATATTTGACGATAGACTAGAACTATGCCATAGAGCACTTCAAATAAGACACAAAAGACTATCAAAAGCAACAAGTGATGTAGCACCAATCCTTTGGCAACATGGAGCACTAGCAAGACTTCCAAAAGGAGCAAGTATTCATGACTTACTACATAATGGATACTCAACAATTTCACTTGGATATGCTGGCCTTTATGAATGCGTAAAATATATGACAGGACACTCTCATACAGATAATGGTAAAGGAAAAGAATTTGCTATTAAAGTAATGCAAAGAATGAATGAAAAATGTAAAGAATGGAAAGAAAAAGAAAACATTGACTATAGTGTATATGGAACACCACTAGAAAGCACAACATATAAATTTGCAAAATGCCTAAGAGATAGATTCGGAGTAATCAAAGGAATAACAAACCGTGACTATATAACAAACTCATATCACGTACCAGTATTCGAAGAAATAGACGCATTTACAAAATTAAAACTTGAAAGCGAATTCCAAAACCTATCACCTGGGGGAGCAATATCATATATTGAAACACCAAATCTACAAAACAATTTAGATGCTGTTATCGAAGTAATTAAATTCATTTATGACAACATTATGTATGCTGAATTAAATACAAAATCAGACTACTGCCAAAAATGTGGATTTGATGGAGAAATATTATTAAATGATGATCTTGAATGGTACTGCCCACAATGTGGCAATAAAGACCATGATACTCTAAACGTTGCAAGACGTACATGTGGATACATTGGAACAAAATTTTGGAACAGAGGAAGAACTCAAGAAATAAAAGAACGTGTTCTACACTTAGACAATAAGGATGATTAAAATGAGATACAACAAAATTCGTAAAATGGACATATCAAATGGTCCAGGAGTAAGAGTATCAATATTCATGCAAGGATGCACATTTAATTGTAAAAACTGTTTTAATCCTGAAACACATGACTTTAACGGAGGAAAAGAACTAACTGATGAAATAATTGAGCATATACTAGACCTAGCAAAAAAAGAATACATCGAAGGACTTTCAATACTTGGTGGAGAACCACTTCATCCTAAAAATATTGATGCATCTACAAAACTAGCTAAAAAGTTTAAAGAAACATATCCCGAAAAAACAATATGGGTATGGACAGGATTTAACTATGAAAAAAATATAAAAGATAAAGAAATTTTGAAATATATTGACTATCTAGTTGATGGACAATTCATCGAAGAACAAAAAAATCCTAAATTAAAATACGCTGGTTCTTCAAATCAAAGAGTAATAGATATAAAAAAGACTCTAAAAAAAGGACAAGTAGTAGAAATACAAAACTATTAGACTCATCATTGATGAGTCTTTCTTTATGAATTATAATAAATAATAACCATAGAACAAATGTCAACTTAACTATTTTCCTTTGGAAATAACTACTTTTAATGATATAATAAAAAAGGAGATGATGAATATGGCACTAAAATATGATGAAAATAGTATAAAAATACTCGAAGGACTAGATGCAGTAAGAAAAAGACCAGGTATGTACATTGGTTCAACAGATAAAAGAGGACTACACCACTTAGTCTGGGAAATTGTTGATAACTCTATAGATGAAGTAATAAATGGATTCGGTAACCATATAAAAATAACCCTATATCCAGATGGCAGCATTGAAGTAGAAGACCATGGACGTGGACTACCAACAGGAATGCACTCAAGCGGTAAATCAACCCCAGAAGTAATATTTACAATCCTACATGCCGGAGGAAAATTCGAAACAAGTGGATATAAAGTATCCGGAGGACTACACGGTGTAGGTTCATCAGTAGTAAATGCCTTATCAGAATGGCTTGAACTAACAATAAGAAGAGACGGCTATGAATACAATATGCGCTTTGAAAATGGTGGTAGAGTAGCAAGACCACTTACTAAAATTGGAACTACAAATAAAACTGGTACAACAGTAAGATTTCTTCCAGACAAAGAAATATTCCAAAGTATAAACTTTTCATACACAACAATAGCGGAAAGAATGCAAGAATCAGCATTTTTAATTAAAGGACTAACAATTGAATTAATTGATATTGAAGATAAAAAACACGACAAATTCTTTTATGAAGATGGCCTATCAGCATTTGTAGAAATGATCAATGAAAATAAAACCCCACTTCATAAAGTTCACACAATAACAGGAACAAAAAATGATATTGAAGTCGATATTGCATTACAATACACTGACTCATATAGTGAAAACATAATATCTTTCGTAAACAATGTAAAAACAACAGACGGAGGAACTCACGAAGTAGGATTTAAAACAGCACTTACTAAAGTATTCAATGACTACGCTAAAAATAATAATTTCTTAAAAGCAAAAGACAAAGCATTTGATGGATCCGATGTTCGTGAAGGATTAACAGCAATTATATCATTAAAAATACCAGAATCATTACTACAATTCGAAGGACAAACAAAATCAAAACTAGGAAGTCCAGCAGCAAGAACAGCAGTAGAATCAATCGCAACTGAAAAACTATCATTCTTTCTTGAAGAAAATAAAAAAGTTGCAACAGATATAATAGATAAATCACTAAAAAGTAAACTAGCTCGTGAAGCAGCAAGAAAAGCTCGTGAAGAAGTAAGAAAAGGTAAAAATAAAAATGCAAAAGAAAAATTAATGTCAGGTAAACTTACCCCTGCTAGTAAAAAAGATAAAACAAAAAATGAACTATTCTTAGTCGAAGGAGACTCTGCCGGAGGATCAGCAAAACAAGGAAGAGATAGAAAGTTCCAAGCAATTTTACCACTAAGAGGTAAAGTTTTAAATACTGAAAAAGCAAAATTCGAAGACATTCTAAAAAATGAAGAATTAAATACAATGATTTATACAATCGGTGCCGGATCAGGTTCTAACTTTGAAAAAGAAGATATAGAATATGATAAAGTAATAATAATGACCGATGCCGATGACGATGGTGCCCATATTCAATGCCTATTACTTACATTCTTCTATAGATATATGCGTCCATTAATTGAACTAGGAAAACTATACATTGCCATGCCACCATTATTTAAAATAACAAGTGGTAAACAAATAGATTATGCCTATACCAATGAAGAACTAAGAGAAAAAACAAAAGATAAAAAATGTGAAATTCAAAGATATAAAGGATTAGGTGAAATGAATGCCGAACAACTATGGGAAACAACAATGAATCCTCTTACAAGAACACTTGTAAAAGTAAACATTGATGATGCATCACTCGCAGAAAAAAGAGTAAGTGTTTTAATGGGAGACAAAGTAGAACCAAGAAAAGAATGGATTGAAGAAAACGTTGAATTCTCTTTAGAAGACGACTATAAAATATAAAAAGAAGGTGATAAAATGTATAAAAAATATATAAAGCAAATAATAGATACAATAATTGCTACAATATTATTTATCATTTTATTACCTTTAATAATTATAATATCAATAATCACTTTTATTGATTTAGGCCTACCACTACATAACACACTAAGATATCGTGAAGGTAAAAATAAAAAGCCATTCATTATGTATAAAATAAGAACTAAAAAACTAGGAATGGAATATGTAACTGATGGTACACAGTATACAAAAATAAGCTATATAATTGATAGACTAAGACTAAATGAAATACCACAATTAATAAATGTTATAAAAGGAGATATGGCCCTTGTAGGACCAAGACCATTCATACCAGGAGACACTCTTCCAAAAGATAAAATACCAAAAGAAAGATATCTTGTAAAACCTGGATTAACAGGACTTGCACAGATAAACGGAGGAAGAAATATAACACATAAACAAAAATTAGAATATGATGTTATTTATTATAACAACATTAGTTTCTTATATGATTTAAAAATAATTTTAAAGACCCCAAAAAGTTTAGTGAAAAAAGACAATTTTCAGTAAAACGAGAAACTTGATATTTAAACAAAAAAAATGATATAATAAGGCACGGTGATTGAATAATGAATAATTTTATTACAAAGTTTAATACAAAAAACTTTAAAATAGGAAGCTTTGATGTAAATATTGAAAAAAGCAAAGAATTAATTAAACAAAACAATAACTTAGAAGAAGAACAAATAAAAGATATATTAAATTCAATGCCTACTACTCATCGTGCATCTATTATAGATAATAATGATAATTTTATAGGATACATTGGAATATATGACATCGATGGAAAAAATGATTCATGTAAAATTAGATTTGAAACTAATAGAAATCTTACCTACGAAGAAAGAAAAGAAATACTTGAAGCATACAAAGAATATCTAGAAAACTTAAATCTAATAAATTATAAAGAAATAAATTACACTTCCAATGAAACAAAAATTAAAGAAACAAACCCAGTAGAAGACAAAATTGTTAATATAAACTCAAACTATCTATTTTCTGGAATATCTGAAGAAACATTGAAATACTTCAGTGAACAGTATAATATACCTAATTTAAATTTTCCTTTTACTATAAAAGATAGAGAAAAACTAATTGGTATTATTGGAACAACAAACTTAATATGGTCAAATAAAAGAGCAACAATTCAACTATTTATAGATAAAAAATATGATGAAAAATACTTAGTATCATTTGCTAGTTATATAATAAATGAATACTTAGAATATTTACATACCTACAATCTATATAATATTTCAATGCAAGCAGATGGAAGCGATAAACTTAAAAATGACATTATAACCTCAAGCAATATGAAAATGTTTGCAGCCTTACCATTTGCATCAGAAAAAGATGAAAAACTAAACTCACTATTCATGTATCAACATTTTCCTAATATAACAAACGAATTTGAAATAAAAGAAACAAATAAGTCAGTTCCAATAAGCTATTTTGATACAGAAAAAAAAGAAATGGATGATGTAATTCTTCTAGAAGATGGATACAAATTAGTTAACTCAAAAGCTTTTGAAAAAGAAAAAATAAATATAAATAAACTAATTAATCATCATGCAAAATGTTTACAATATAAAGAACAATTTTCAGCTCCACTAGGAGAATATAAACTATTTCCACAAATAGGAAATGGTAACTATGGAATATCCAAAGCAATTAAAAACTATACTTATATACTTGTTAATAAAGAAAATGACTACAGTGGATACATAAGCATTCTTCATGAAAATCTAAAAAACAAAAATGTAGAAATAGAAATAGGTATAGAACCATCTCTTCAAGGTAAAAGATTAGGCACAAAAGTGCTTAAAGCATTCTATAAAGAACTATTTAGTGTTGGATATTCAAGCATATCAAGTGCTGTATTCAGTTTTAATGAAAAATCATTAAAACTACACAAATCATTAGCACACTATAACGGAACAAGAAAAAATTCATATTATATAAATGGAAAATTATGGGATATGGACTATTTTACTAAAGTAAATCCTAAAATAGAAAAAAGATAAAACAAAAAGAACCTCGATAATTTCGAAGTTCTTTTATTATACTATCTATTATAGTATTCAACTATTAATGATTCATTAATTTCAGGATTAAGTTCACTTCTTTCAGGAAGTCTAACATAAGTACCTTCTAATTTAGATTCATCAAAAGTAACAAATTCAGGTCTTTTAACAGCTTTTTCTAAAGCAGCTTTAACAGCTTTATGATCCTTAGATTCTTCCTTTAAAGCTATAGTTGAACCAACTTTAACTCTAAATGATGGAATATCTACTTTCTTACCATTAACAGTAATATGACCATGATTAACTAATTGTCTAGCAGCTCTTCTTGTTGGAGCAAAACCCATACGATAAACTAAATTATCTAATCTAGATTCAAGAAGTTTCAAGAAATTTTCACCATGAAGACCAGCAAGCTTACCAGCTTCATTGAAAGTTTTCTTAAATTGTCTTTCATTTAGTCCATACATAAATCTAACTTTTTGTTTTTCTTTTAATTGAACATTGTAGTTAGAAGGTTTTCTCTTACGATCTTGACCATGTTGACCTGGTCCATAAGGACGTCTAGCAAGTTCTTTACCATTTTCTAAAATAGAAAAACCAGTACGACGAGCTTGCTTATAACTAGAACCTGTATATCTTGACATAATTCATTCTCCTTTCAAAGTTTATTTACAATAAACATCGAAAATCATATTTTACTACTTTGCAGGGTGTTTAATCTATGCCTTCACTTAACAGCAAAAGTTACTAACAATCTCAAATAAACACAATTACAAAACATAAAATAACGCTGTTCAATGTATATGCAGTACTAATTATATAAAAATTATACGTAAAAGTCAAGAAAAAATACACTTTTACACTTTCAAAAAAAAGTAAAATGCTTTATAATAGTTAAGTATGAAAGAGGTGATACAAGTATGAATCAAATAACAAAACAAGATACAATCATAATGAAACTATTACACTACTTCATAACAGAACAAAATTATAATCCAATTATATTACATGGCGCTCAAAACGAAATATGGTTAGAAAACATGGATAATGAATATAAAATAGTTAGGCTTGTATCAAACTACATTCATAATAATGAACAATTTGACTATGATATTTTTAAAACTCAAAAAATAACAAAAAATATCAAAAGAAAGACATTTAATTTTAATATGAATGTTCTAAGTATTTATACAAATCTTGGAGATAACGTTGACTTAAAAAACGAAAAAGGAATAGACTGTGTGAAAATAGAAAAAGAAAATGAAACAAAAAAGAAACTAAAAAACTATTTTCCTGATATAGAAGATAAACTTAATTTTAATGAAAAAGGAATTGATTTATTTATGAAAATAACTGATGACATAAATCAAAAAAATATAGAAAAAGCAAGAAAAGTAGATGCAATATTTACTCCAAAAACGCCAATAGTAACATACACAATTATAGCAATAAATATATTTGTATTCTTATTTACAATCCTATTTAATGCTAGCGACTATGTTGTAGGACTATTATCAAACTATGGTCCATACATTTTAGAAGGTCAATACTATAGACTATTAACAAGCGAATTTGTTCATGTTAATTTTCTACACATCCTATGTAATATGTATGCGCTATACATAATAGGCTCACAAGTAGAAAACTACTTTGGAAAAATAAAATATATAATAATATACATAATAAGTGCAATAACAGCATCACTACTATCAATGCTACTAAATATGAATACAGCATCAATCGGAGCAAGTGGAGCAATCTTTGGACTTATGGGAGCATTACTATACTTTGGTATCAACTATAGAGTATACTTAGGAACAGCTCTAACTAAAGAAATATTACCAGTAATTGTTCTAAACCTTTTACTAGGATTCACTCTACCAGGAGTCGATAACTTTGCACATCTTGGGGGACTAGTCGGAGGATTCTTATCAACAATGGCCGTAGGTATATCTGTAAAAAAAGACAATAGATTAAATGGAATAATATTTACTATTCTATACATTGGATTCTTAATATTTATGAATTTCTTTTATGCATAAGATAAATATTGTCTTTTTTTTAATTTTTATAATAATATTAATTAGGAGTTGAAAACATGAAAAAAATACTTATAATATTTGGTGGAAAAAGTAATGAACATGATGTTAGTATTTCATCCACAAAAAGTATTTCAAAAAACATAAACAAAAATCTTTTTAAAGTAGATTACATCTATATAGATAAAAAAGGTACATGGAAAAAAGTAAAAGATCCAAACAACTTAAACAATTATAAAAAAGTAAAAAACTATAATATTATAACAAAATATGATAAGATTTTCCCATTAATGCATGGAGAATTTGGAGAAGATGGAAAAATACAAGGACTATTTGAAATATATAATGTAAATTATGTAGGATCTAACACAAGAACAAGTGCTATTGCAATGGACAAAGTAATAACAAAAGAATTAGTAGAACAACTAGACATCCCAGTCGTGGACTATATTTACATAAACAAAAATAACTATGACATTGAAAAACTTAAAAAACAAATAATAAAAAAAATAAAATATCCATGCTTTATAAAACCTGCAAACGCAGGAAGCAGTTTTGGAGCTCAAAAAGTAGAAAGTCCTAAGGTTTTAGAAGAAAAACTAAATGAAACATTTAAATATGATGATAAAGTATTAATAGAAAAACTATTAGACAAAAGAGAAATAGAAATAGCAATACTAGGTAATAAAGATAAAATAATATCAGACCCAGGAGAAATAATAATAGAAAAAAATCTATACGATTATGAGACAAAATATAATGATAATAACACTAAAATACAATTAGCAAACCTAACAAAAAAAGAAAAAGAAATCATTAAAAACTACGCTATAACTATATATGAAAAATTAGAATGTAAAGACTTAGCTAGAATAGATTTCTTTATTGAAAAAGAAACTAACAAAATATACTTAAATGAGATAAATACTATGCCAGGCTTTACAAAACTTTCAATGTATCCATTCTTAATTGAACAAAAAAACATTACTTATAAAGAATTAATTACAAAACTTTTAGAGGACTAATATGAAAGAAAAAGAAGTAATAACATCAACAGTAAATAACTTTGGAAACGCAATCACTAAAATAGATAACAAAGTAGTATTCGTAGAAAAAGCATTACAAGATGAAACACTAAAAATACAAATAATAAAAGACTATAAAAACTATCAAATAGCAAAAATTGCAAAAATAATAAAGCCAAATAAAAATAGAATAAAACCAGTATGTAAATACTATGATAAATGTGGAGGATGTGCATTTCTACATACTACAACTGAAGAAGAACTGTCTATAAAAGAAAACTATATAAAAGAATTATTCAAAGACTATGAAGTAAAAGACATTATAAAAACAAAAGAATATAACTATAGAAACAAAGTAACTCTACATATTAAAAATAAAAAAATAGGTTTTTATCAAAAAAATACAAAAGAATTAGTAGAAATAGATACTTGTCATTTATTAAAAGAACAACTAAACGAAACAATTAAAATACTTAAAACTATAGATTTAAAAGATATAAAAGAAATAATGATAAGAACAAATGAAAATAAAGATATAATGATTAAAACAATAGGAACCATCAAAAATGATGATATATTAAAAATACTTAAAATAAATAATTTAAAAAGTTTGTATCAAGATAATAAATTAATTTATGGTGATCCTTATATTAAAGAAAACATCAATAATATAAATTATACAATATATCCAGATGCCTTCTTTCAAGTAAATAAAGAAGGTATGATAAAAACCTATTTTTTTATTTTTAATATGT
>CAZVVV010000014.1:3735-11684 GCA_964630725.1 uncultured Muribaculaceae bacterium | reverse complement strand
ATAAATAAAAAAGAAATAAATGATTCAATAAAATATGAAGATTTAACAGAAAAACAAATGCAAGATATAACAACAAAACTATCACAAAATAAAGGATTTGAGAAGTTATTAACAATTTTTGAATCATTAATGTCTCCAAGTTATTAACAATTTTGTTAATAACTTTTTTAAAATCAGAATAAAAAAATAACAATCATAAACTTTATTTACAAATAATTATTCGTGTATTATAATAGTATTGCAAAGGAGGAATACTATGTTCAAATTACACTCTAAATTTCAACCAAGTGGTGATCAACCACAAGCAATTAAAAGCTTAGTAGATGGAGTAAACAAAGGATTAAAACATCAAGTTTTATTAGGAGCAACAGGTACAGGGAAAACATTTACAATAGCAAACGTTATAAAAGAAGTAAACAAACCTACTCTAGTTCTTGCCCATAATAAAACATTAGCAGGACAACTTTACTCTGAATTAAAAGAACTATTTCCAGAAAATAATGTTGAATACTTTGTATCTTATTATGATTATTATCAACCAGAGGCCT
Source organism: uncultured Muribaculaceae bacterium (assembly GCA_964630725.1). GTDB lineage: Bacteria > Bacillota_I > Bacilli_A > RF39 > UBA660 > JAEDJI01. The sequence goes on along the minus strand of CAZVVV010000014.1, from coordinate 11,136 downwards.
ACAAACCACAAACAGATACATACATTGAAAAAGATTCATCAATCAATGATGAAATTGATGAACTAAGACACGCAGCAACAAGCGCCCTTTTATCATCAAAAGATGTAATAGTGGTAGCATCAGTATCCTGTATATATGGTATTGGAGAAAAAGAAGAATACGAAAAAAATATGCTAACATTAAGTGTTGGACAAACAATAGAAAGAAATAAATTATTAATGAAATTAATCGATATGCTATATGAAAGAAATGATATAGACCTTAAAAGAGGAACATTTAGAGTTCATGGAGACATAATAGAAATAATTCCTACAAATGAACACTCAAAAGCAATTAGAATCGAACTATTTGGAGATGAAATAGATAAAATATTAGAGACAGATGCAATAACAGGAAAAATAATTTCATCAAAAAAGAATGTATCCATATTTCCAGCCAGTCACTTTGTGACAAGCGAAGACAAACTACAAGAAGCAATTAAAAGAATTGAAGAAGAATTAGAAGACAGATTAGAATATTTTAAAGAAAATAATAAATTATTAGAATATCAACGTATTGAACAAAGAACCAAATATGACATAGAAATGATGAAAGAAACAGGATTCTGCAGTGGTATAGAAAACTACTCAAGACATTTAGGAGGAAGAAAAGAAGGAGAAACTCCCAATACATTAATTGACTTCTTTCCTAAAGACTTCCTTTTAGTAGTAGACGAATCACATGTAACATTACCTCAAGTAAGAGGAATGTATAATGGGGATAGAGCAAGAAAAACAACATTAGTAGAATACGGTTTTAGACTACCAAGTGCTCTTGATAATAGACCATTAAAATTTGATGAATTCGAGTCCAAAATAAATCAAGCAATATATATATCTGCAACCCCTGGAGACTACGAACTAAAATTAGCACAAAACAAAGTAGATCAAATAATAAGACCAACAGGATTATTAGATCCAACCATTGAAATAAAACCTTCGCTTGGACAAATAGATGATCTAGTTGGAGAAATAAAATCTAGAATAGAAAAAAATGAAAGGGTATTAATAACAACATTAACAATAAGAATGGCTGAAGAATTAACAAACTATTTAAAAGAACTTGACATAAAAGTAGCATACCTTCATTCAGAAGTAAAAACCTTAGACAGATTAAAAACAATAAGAGAATTAAGACTAGGAACCTATGACTGTATTGTAGGAATAAATCTATTACGAGAGGGATTGGATATTCCTGAAGTAAGTTTAATAGCAATACTAGATGCAGACAAAGAAGGATTCTTACGTTCCACAAGAAGCCTTATCCAAACAATAGGAAGATGTGCAAGAAATGAAAATGGTCATGTAATAATGTATGCTGATAAAATAACTGATAGCATGAAAGAAGCACTTGAAGAAACTAAAAGAAGACGTACAATTCAAGAAGAATATAACAAAGAACATAACATTATTCCAAAGACAATAAAAAAAGAAATAAGAGAATTAATATCTAATACAGAGGAAGAAAACTATTCAAAACCAGAAAAAGGTGATATAATGGAAAATGTAAGCATAGAAAAATTAGAAGAAGAAATGAAAGATGCAGCAAAAAATTTAGACTTCGAACGTGCTATGCAATTACGCGATATTATATTCGAATTAAAATTAAAATAAAGGAATAGCTATGAAAAAGAAGAAAAAACTAAGAATAAAAAAAGAAGTAAAGAAAAAATTCATGGTTTTAATATTTGGAATACTAGTGATAATAATTTCATGTGAAGGTATAAACTACTTATACCATATCGAAAGGAAAATAACACCAAATACAACTGAAAAAAAAGAATATTATAAACTATATGATTTTGGATTTGTTTACGAAAAAAGCACTAATGATTATAATCAAAATGGAATAGATGATTACACAGATATTCTAAATGGCGCTAAAAAAGTGGCAGAAAAAAATCCTAAGTATGTAAGCAAATACTATGATGGTGGCTATCCACCTGAAACTGAAGGAATAAGTGCAGATGTAATAGTGTGGGCTCTAAAAGAAGCAGGATATGATTTAAAAGAACTTATATCAAAAGATATAAAACAAACTCAAAAATCAAAGGAAAACCCTTACAATATAGAAATAAGAGATGACAACATAGACTTTAGAAGAATATCTAATCAACAAATATTCTTTGAAAGATATGCTAAAGAATTAACAACAGACATATATGAAGTTGGTTCATTCCAACCTGGTGACATAATAATATTTGATTACAATTCCCATATAGCAATAATTTCTGATAAAATAAATAAAAATGGTATACCATATATAATTCATCTTTATGATGACAAACAAGAATCAAAAGAAGAAGATATTTTAGAAACAACAGATATGACTATTACTAATCATTATAGATTTGAATATAATAAAAAAATAGAACAATTAATAAAATCATAATAAGGAGAAGTACAATGAATAAAGAAGAAATGTTAAAAACAGAAATAGAAATGATACAAAATGAGAAATATAAAGACAATTTAAAAATATTAATAAATAGTGTGCCTGATTATTTTTTTGAAATACCAGCATCATCGACTGGAAAATATCATCCAGAGTTTGCAGCAGGACCACAAGGACTACTTAGACATACAAAAGTAGCAGCAAGAATAGCAAATGAACTTTTATCACTAGAATGCTATCAACTTATGTTTACAAAAGATGAACAAGATCTTTTAAAAATAGCAGTAATAATGCACGACACATTAAAATGCGGAGAAATAAAAGAACAATATACAAGGTTTGATCATCCGCTACTTGCGGCAAATAATATCAAAAAACACCAACAAGAAACAACATTTACAAATGATGAAATAAAATTCATAACAGATGCAATATCTTCACACATGGGGCAATGGAATACTAATCAATATAGCAATGTAGTTCTACCAAAACCAGAAACAAAATATCAAATTTTCGTTCATACATGCGATTACTTATCAAGTAAGAAATTTTTAAACGTAAAATTTGACAATAATAACAATATATTATAGGAGTATCAAATGAAAAAAGAAAAGAAAAAAATACTAATAGGTTACTATACAAAATCAGTAATACTAACATATCTATCCGTAATAAGTGCAATTATAGGTATGTATATAGCGCTAATAGAAAATGAAACAAAATACGCTCTTTTATTACTAATAATATCTGGACTATGTGATGCTTTTGACGGGAAAGTAGCAAGAAAATGCAAAAGAACAGAACAAGAAAAACAATTTGGAGTAGAATTAGACTCATTAGCAGATCTAATTGCATTCATAATGTTTCCAATTATAATATTTTATTCACTAGGATTACATAGTACAATAAATATAATAATATTTATACTATTTGCCCTTGGAGGAGTCATAAGATTAGCATACTTTAATACAATTGCTGATCAAAATGCACCAGTAAAATGCTATAGTGGATTACCAGTAACATCAACTGCAATAATATTTCCAGTATTCTACTTATTAACAATGTTGTTAAAAACTAATACATTTAATATTTTATATACAATAGTAATGTTAATAACATCATTCTTGTTTGTTATAAACTTTAAAATTAGAAAACCACAGACAAAAGAGTTGATAATATTCCTGATCGGAGGTCTAATTTTAGGAACAATATTAATAATCTTATAAAGTATATGCTAAATAAAATAAGCATATACTTTTTTGATGTAAAATTTAAAAAACACAAAAATACGAAAATAATTGACAAAAACGACAAAAAGTGCTATAATAATGCCATTCCAAGTTAAAGGGGGAAATAATATGGATAATAAGTTTTATTTAGACAAAGATTTAAGAAACGCAACAAAGTTTGGTTACAAAGGACAAACATATGAATTAAAAAGTCCAAAAGACATCGGAAAAATATTAATAGGTTTAGGAGAAACATCTGCAATTTATAAGTTTATGGAAGCTAATGATAATAATCAAGTTGTAATTGGAGAAAAATACTTCAAAAAAGAAGAAAAAAATTCAAACATATCAAATATGAAAGTATATAAAAATAATTTAAAGAAATCTAAAAAGAATCTTAAATTAAGAATTACAGCAGGAGTATTAACAGCAGCTTTATTTGCGGGAGCACTTATTGGTTGCTCAAGCAAAGGAAAAACAGAAGAACCAGAAACAACTACAGAAAATTATCAAGAAATGGATTTTGAACAATTATTAGCGCTTTTAAATGAAGGAGTACAACACGACTCATTTGAATTAATGGATGAAGTTCAAGATTATTTCAATAATACAGCAGCTCCAACTATCAAAGTAAAAGCTGATGATGGTGCACAATTATTCTTAACTGCTGATGAAGTAATATCATTATTTACATATGCAAACGCTAATACTTATTCTAAAGAAACATTCTATGAAATATTTGGTTCAACATTTGATGATGCCAAAGCAACTGAAGATTATACCAATGCAGCAAGAGTATTAAATAACTATTATTTAAGAGCAACTGAAAAATCTGGTATAGATGAATTATTCCAAGACGAAAAAAATCAAGAATTATTTAGTGAATTTGAACAACTAGTACTAAACTATAATAAAAAACCAACAAAAGAAAATAAACAAAAAATTGTTAATAAATTAGACCAAATATATTTCAGTGGAAAAATAGACAGTTTAAAAAACACTTGTCCAGAAGCAGTATCATTCATTGGAACACATATGACAGCAGCGCTAGAATTAAATGGAGTTTTATCTAAATCATTCGCAGACAAAGTAATCGAAGCAAATGAAACAGTAACATGTAATACAATAAAAGAATACATAAAAGAAATAGATGAATATACTGAAGCAAGAAACCTTGTAATTACAACTAATCAAGATAATCAAAATAGTCAAGAAATAAGTTTGACTGATAATCAAGCATTATATTATATTTCAGATGCTATGGATGCCAAAAATATTAAAGTATCATCAAGAGACATTGCACCAATAATTAAAAACGGTAATTTAACAAAAACAATATCAACAAATAATGCAGTATATAAAAGTACAAAAATAAAAAATACTACATATACAAAAAAACAAGTAAGTAAAAAAACAGCAATTAAAGAATTTGGTAAAGAAGCAGTAGAAAAAGCAGAAGAAAAAGCTGATAAAACAGATCCAATAATTACTATTGATAATAAAGATTATTCAATAGATGATGCAAATGAAATAGAAGAAATAACAAGAGAAGCTAAACAATATGGTGTTAACTTTACAAACGATATTTATCAAGAAATGTATAGAAATAACGGAAGCTTTAATAGTGCTACATATGAAAGCAAAATAACAGCAAAAGCAAATAGCTATACAGGTAAATATAAAGAAAAATATAAGAAAGCATTATGGGAAGGTTACAAAGAAGCAATAAGACTTGCAAAAGAATTATATGATAGTGAAAAAGATCTAAGAGAACAAGCAACAAATCAAATTATAAAAGAAGAAACAGAAACAGTAACTGAAAGAGTTACGCCAAAAGAAACAACAACTACAACAACTAATGATTCTACTAAACAAGAAACACAAAATAATAATACAAACAATAAATCAACAACAACTGAAACAACAAATAATAACGAAACAACAATAACAAAAGAAACACAAACAATAACACCAACACAAGACAATAATTATACATACGAAGAAGAAACAATTATAGAAAGGGTTTATACCAAATAAGGGGGAATTAAATTATGGGATACGAAGTAGATTATAATGAAAACAATAAAAGACCATTAACACATTATATTAAAAACTTTTTAGTGGGCTTCCTATTAATCGTAATATTACTATTACTTTTAGTATGGATATTCCCAACAAATTCATCAATTCAAAAACTATTGAATAGTAACAAAGAAGAAACAGAAGAATTTTCAAATTATTTTCAAGAAAACATTAACTTATTAAAAGATGTCGCAGAATCTTACTTTACATTAGAAAGACTTCCTCAAAATGAAGGAGACAAAGTTAAGATAACACTTGGTGAAATGTTAGAAAAAAAACTTTTAGTTAACTTAAGTGATGACAAAGGTAAAATGTGTAGTACTGATAATACATATGTCGAAGTAACAAAAAAGAAAACAGAATATGAAATGAAAATATATCTTTCATGTGGAGATGATGAAGACTATGTAATAGTTTACTTAGGATGTTATGACTACTGTTCAAATTATGTTTGTGAAAAGAAAACAACAACTACAACTGCAAGTAAAACAAGCACTACAAAAACTACTACCACAGTAACACCAACAACAAAATACTATTGTAAAGTAGTAAAAAATAAATACTATGATAACAAAGGAAACGTAGTAACAAAAACAGCATATGAAAAAGCATGTAAAAATACAAAACCAACAACAAAATACTATTGTAAAGTAGTAAATAATAAATACTACGATAACAAAGGAAATTCAGTAACAAAAACTGCATATGAAAAAGCATGTAAAAAGTATCAATATTTATATGAAAAGAAAGTAGAAGCCATATACAGTGATTGGTCAGATTGGTCAAAAGACAAAGAATATGACCCTAATAATAACAATATAACATGGGGTAAACAAGAACTAGTATGGAATGAAAAATATGGTTATGCTAATGTAAAAGTTAACAAAAAACAATATGTTAATGACACAACTAAACCAATATTTGGTAAAGCAGAACTAGTAAAAACATCATTAACATCTAAAAAATGGACTTGTAAAAATTATTACTATTACATAAATCAAACATCTGGAGGAACATTATATCAAGCATCTTCATGGACTTATAAAGGAAAAGTACAATTAACATATGTTCCAACTAATACTGATACAGTTAAATACGAATACGTAGGATTTGATTTTGACGCATGTGCATCTAACTGTACACTAAAACCTGTATACTTATTTAAAAAATATACAAGAACTGTAAAAAATGTAACTACTAAATCAAAAAGTACACTTCAAGCAGAATGTGCTGAGTTAGAAGAAACAGAAGTTCCAATTTATACACAAGTATCAAGATTAATTGGTTATGAACAAAAAACAGTAACTACATCAACAACAAAGAAAATATATTACTATCATACTAAAACTAGAACATTAAAATCAAAAGCACAAACATATAAAGTATGGTCTAATTCATCAAATGATACAAAACTAATTAAACAAGGATATAAATATACTGGAACAAAACAAGAAATAAAATAGTAAGAGCAATTGAAAAATTGCTCTTTTTCTTGCATAAAATATTTAAAAATAGTATTATAATATAAAAAGATGGAGGTATATATGGAAAAAATAAACTTATACATTGATTTTGATGGAGTTATATTAGACACAATAAATCCCCTATATCAAAAAATAAAAGAGTCCAATCTGCTTCAGATATAGGAAAAAAAACT
>CAZVVV010000014.1:0-3725 GCA_964630725.1 uncultured Muribaculaceae bacterium | reverse complement strand
AAATTAAAAGATTTTTTTGTCAACTATGATTGGGCAAAAATAATAAAAGATAAATACATCATAAACGATAGTATTAATTGCATTCAAAGAATAATAGATAGTGATAAGTTCAACCTTTCAATTTTAACTCATGTAAATTCTTTACATGAAGCAGAACTAAAGATTAAATATTTAAGAAAATATTTTAAAGATATCACAATTATACCTTGCCCTAAATCAATATCAAAAACCAAAATGGTTCATACAAAAGACTCTGTATTAGTAGACGACTATGCAGGAAACTTAAGAGAATGGGAACATGATGGTGGAATTCCAGTCAGATTCTCTCAAAAAAAGAATGGAAAAGGCTTCAAAGTTGTCGATAAACTAGATCAATTAATAGAAATGTTCTAATGCAATAAGACAACGTTTGAATGGTCAAACATTGCATTGTCTACAAAAACATGATATCATAGTAAGTGTAATTGAAAAATAGCAAAATATATGATAAATACATATACTAAAATATAAACAAATAGTGAGGTAACAAAGTGAAAAAAATAATTATAAATGGAAATAAAAAATTGTCCGGAACAATAAGAATAAGTGGTGCTAAGAATGCCGCAGTAGCATTAATTCCGGCAGCAATTATATCAGATGAACCATCAACAATATGTAATATTCCTGAAATATCAGACATAAACTCATTAGAAAGTATATTATCATTTTTAGATATTAAGACAAAAAGAGCGACAGAGTCAATGATAATAGATCCAACAAATATGCACAACAAATCAATACCAGAAGAAATATCTAGCAAATTGAGAGCTTCATACTATTTCATGGGAGCCCTTTTGACAAAATACAAATATGTTGAAATGAATTTTCCAGGAGGATGTAAAATAGGTTCAAGACCAATAAATTATCACCTTGAAGGATTCAAAAAATTAGGGGCAACAGTTACAGAAAAAGGCAATAAATATATAATAAAAGCAGAAAAATTAAAAGGTGCAGACATTACATTAGAAAAAGCCTCAGTCGGAGCAACAATAAACATAATGTTAGCGGCAATAAAAGCCGAAGGCGTAACAACTATAAATAATGCTGCTAAAGAGCCAGAAATAATAAATGTTGCACAATTCTTAAAAAGCATGGGAGCAAAAATTAGTGGCGAAGGCACAGAAACAATTACAATCACTGGAGTAGAATATTTGTCAAATGGTCAAACTGAAGTAATCCCAGACAGAATTGAAGCAGGAACATATGTAATAATAGGTTCTCTAATCGGAGAAAATCTGAAAATAGATAACATAGTGCCAGAACATCTAAAATCATTAACTGATAAATTAAAAGAAGCAAATGCTAACATACAAATTGGAATAGATAATATTATATGCAATAAAAGTGACAACTTAAAAGCAACAGATATAGTAACATCATATTATCCAGCCTTTCCAACAGACCTTCAACAACCATTTTCAGTATTTACAACACAATGTGAAGGTCAATCAACAATAAAAGAAACATTATATGAAAATAGATTTATGCACATTCCATATCTAAATAAGATGGGAGCTAATATAAAAATAGAAAATGATACTGCAATAGTAATAGGAAAAACAAAATTAATAGGAACAGAGGTAGTAGCAACAGACTTAAGAGCGGGGGCCTCATTAGTAATCGCAGGTTTAATCGCAGAAAATAGAACCATTATATCCGAAGTAGAACACATTTTAAGAGGGTATGAAGGCATAATTGAAAAATTAACAAACGTTGGCGCAGATATCAAAATAGTTGAAGAAATACCCATTAATAGCTAAAATAATAACAAAAATATTGCAATATTTTAAAAAATTTGGTATACTATACAAGAATTAATTATTACTATGACTTAAATGTCATGGCGGAAGGAGATGCAAAATGAAAAAAGTAATTGAAACAAAACCAACAAAATTTATATGTGCATGTGGTGAAACATTCACAGCAAACTCAACAAAAAAAGAAGACGAAATTCATGTTGAAATATGTTCTAAATGTCATCCATTCTATACAGGAAAACAAGGAACAGCAACTTTAACAGGTAATGTTGAAAAGTTTAATAAAAAATATAACAGAAAATAGTCTTCTATTATCTGTTTTTTTTAAAAATAGTTGACAAACAAACTAAATAATGATAAATTAAATGCATATTTATGAAGCAGGTGCAATAAGCACAAGAATTATAGCGATGATTCGAAGAGAGCTAAGGGTTGGTGCAACTTAGCAACATTCTATAAGGAACTAAAACTGTGGAGATGGCAAAAGCCCGGTTAATAACCGTTATCAATAAGAGATATCAGTTAATGATAAGAAAGGTGGTACCGCGATAAAACGCCCTTTCATCATTAACTTTTTTTGTAAATAAAAGGAGAGATAAAATGAAAGAATTTACAGAACAAGAATTAATAAGAAGACAAAAAGCTGAGGATTTACGTGCCAAAGGAATTGAACCATTTGGATATCGTATAGATTTAACTAGCAACTCAAAAGAAATAAAAGAAAAGTATGGAGAAATGACAAAAGAAGAACTACATGAAGTGGAAATACCGGTAACAATCGCAGGACGTATAATGACTAAAAGAGGTAAAGGTAAAGTAGGATTCATGCATATTCAAGATAAATATGGTCAAATTCAAATATACGTAAGAAAAGATGAAATTGGAGATTTTGAATATGAATTATTCGATAAAGCAGATATCGGTGACATAGTGGGAATCGAAGGATTAGTAATGAAAACTAATACTGGAGAATTAAGTGTAAAAGCTACAAAATATCATCACATAGTTAAATCATTAAGACCATTACCAGAAAAATATCATGGTCTATCAGATGTAGAAGAAAGATACAGAAGACGTTATGTAGACTTAATAATGAATGAAGAAGCAAGAAAAATTGCATTTGCAAGACCAAAAATAATACGTACAATTCAAAACTTACTAGATAGTGAAGGATACGTTGAAGTAGAAACTCCAATATTAGGGACAATACAAGGAGGAGCAGCAGCAAGACCATTCGTTACCCATCATAATACTTTAGATATTGATATGTATCTTCGCATAGCAACAGAATTACATCTAAAAAGACTAATCGTCGGAGGAATGGACGCAGTATATGAAATAGGAAGAATCTTTAGAAATGAAGGAATGGATAGAAATCACAATCCAGAATTCACTACAATCGAACTATATAAAGCATTCTCTGATATGGAAGGAATGATGGATACAGCAGAAAGAATAATCAAAAAAGTTTTAACTGAAGTACGTGGAGAACTTCAATTTGAATACAAAGGTCATATGCTTGACTTTGAAAAACCATTTGCAAGAGTTCATATGTGTGAAGCAATAAAAAATGAATGTGGAGTAGATTTCTTTAAAACAACTGATTTAGAAGAATGTAAGAAATTAGCATTAGAACATGGCATTGAAGTAGAAAATCACTTCCTATACGGACACATAGTAGAAGCATTCTTTGAAAAATATTGCGAAGACAAAATTATTCAACCAACATTTATTTATGGACATCCAACTGATATAAGCCCATTATCAAAAAGAAATAGAGAAAATCCATTATTTACAGATAGATTTGAACTATTCATAGCAAACACTGAATATGCAAACGCATTCACAGAATTAAACGATCCAATTGATCAAAGAGCAAGATTTGAAGCACAAGTAGAAGAACAAAAACTTGGAAACGATGAAGCAAGT
>CAZVVV010000013.1:0-11760 GCA_964630725.1 uncultured Muribaculaceae bacterium | reverse complement strand
TTGTAAGTACTAGTCAGTATAATACTACTTCATCGATTTCTAGTGTTGAGGAAGCTGAAACTATTCTTTCTTATTCTAATAGTAGTGTTAAGACTGCTCTTGATTCTTGGTATACTAGTACTTTAAGCAGTTATAGTGAATATATTGTAACTAGTAAATTTTGTAATGATTTTACATATGAAACAAAGTCTAGTAGTGGTGCTTCAAATGATACTTATTATTATCAATCTTATTTAAATGTTGGTGTTGATGCTGCTTTGTATTCTCCTTCTTTGGTTTGTCCTAGTGCATATACTTTTACTAGTAATGTTGGATTAATTAGTGCTGAAGAAGTTGTTTTAGCAGGTGGTGCTTATAGAGTTGCTGCGACAAGTTCTTATTTATATGTTTCTTCTAGTGGATGGTGGACTCTTTCTCCTGGTTATTATGATCCTACACAAAGTAATGGGGGAGTTTTCTTTGTTGATTCTAGTGGTGCTTTAACTGACTGGAGTAGAAGTTTACTTACTGCTTCTTATGGTTTGAGACCTGTTATTACTATTAATGGTAATCTTGCTTTATCTGGCTCTGGAACTTTGTCTGATCCTTATAGACTGGCAAGTGAAACAATTAAAATTATTGCTAAGTATGATGTTACTGATTTATCTAAGTTAAATGATGGTAAGTTTTATATAGCTAATACTGGTGGTGCTTATTCTGTTGATGGTGTATTGTCTTCTACTGTAAGTGGTATTGGTTTAGTTGGTACAAATATGGCTACTTTCTCTGATGATAAATCTACTATTGCAAGTACTACTGGAGCATTGTTTACATTTGAAAATGGTGAGGAGACTACTGATGGTTATTTGTATGAAATAAAAACTAGTGATAATAAGTATCTTTCTATTAATGATGATTATTCTGTAACTTTAAGTGATACTGCAGTTAAATGTAAGGTAAGTATTGTTAGTAATTCGTCTTATTCTGGTAGGGTTATTATTTCTAATTCTGATGGCACTATGTATTTGAACTTTTATGGTGCTGCTAATACAGCTGATGATAAGTTTGCTGGTTGGAATGAAGAGGATGCTAATGATTATATGATTTTATATAAAGAATCTGAATAGGTTCTTTATTTTTTTATTTTCTTTTAGTTGTTCTTTTTTTATTTTTTTTGTATAATATCTTTAGGTGATAGGATATGGAATTTAATGAATTTAAAGATGTTTTGAATGGTAATCTTTTAAAAATTGAAGAATTATGGAGGTTACTTTGACGTTGATTCTAAGTTAATTGAGATTTCTTCTTTGGAAAAGGAGGTTAATTCTAGTGATTTTTGGAATGATGTTTCTAATGCTCAAAGGGTTATTGATTTATTAAATGGAAAAAAGAAGAGTGTTTCTTTAATTACTTCGTTAAAGAATGATATTTTATCTTATATTGATTTTTGTGATATGATAAGTGTTTCTTTTGATGAAGAAATTTACAATGATATTTGTAAATTTGTTAATCAGTTACCTTCTTTGGTTTCAAAAATTGAGTTGGAAGTACTATTTTCTGGAGAATATGATCATTCTAATTGTATAGTTGAGATTCATGCTGGTGCTGGTGGAACTGAAGCGTGTGATTGGTGTAATATGCTTTATAGGATGTATACAAGGTATTGTTCTAATAAAAATTATAAAGTTGAAGTTATTGATCTTCTTGATGGTGAGGAAGCTGGTATTAAGAGAGTTAGTTTTTTAGTTACTGGTTTTAATGCTTATGGATATTTAAAATGTGAAAAAGGTGTCCATAGATTAGTTCGTCTTTCTCCATTTGATTCAAATAATAAAAGGCATACTTCTTTTGCTTCGGTTGATGTTATTCCTGAGATTGATTCTTCAATTGATATTGAAATAAAGGATGAAGATTTAAAGATTGATGTGTATCGTAGTAGTGGAGCTGGAGGACAAAGTGTTAATACTACTGATAGTGCTGTTAGAATTACTCATTTGCCTACTAAGACTGTTGTTTCTTGTCAAAATGAAAGGAGTCAATTAAAGAATAAGGAAAAGGCTATGCAAATTCTTAAATCTAAATTACTTCTTATGGAAATGGAGGAAAAAGAAAAAGAACGTCTTGCTCTTAAGGGTGAAGTTAAGAATATTGAGTTTGGTTCTCAAATAAGAAGTTATGTAATGCATCCTTATTCTATGGTAAAAGATCATCGTACTAATATTGAAACTAGTGATGTAAATGGGGTATTGGATGGAAATTTAGATTTATTTATAGAAGGATATTTAAGGAGTTAGTTTATGGAAAATGTTTTAAGTATTGTTAATAATAAGAATAAGATTAAAAGATTTTTATTTGTTGTAGTTGGTGCATTTATTGCGGCAGTTAGTTTTAATTTATTTATTTATCCAAACGATATTGTTTTTGGAGGTCTTACTGGTGTTAGTGTTATTATTACTCATTTTATTCCAGTTAGTGCTTCTTTTGTTATTTTTATATTATCGTTTGTATTGCTTTTAGTTGGTGCTGTATTTTTAGGAAGAGAACCTGTTATTAAAGCTTTTATTATTGCTATTATATTTCCTATTTTTGTACAAATTACTTCAGGTATTGGTAATTTAATTAAGGTTGATACTAGTGATCAATTACTTCTTGCTTTATTTGGAGGAGTTATGTATGGTTTTGGAGTTGGTCTTGTTTTTAAGAATGGTTATACTATGGGTGGTACTGATATATTAAATCAAATTCTTCATAAGTATCTTAAGATTTCTATGGGTAATGCTATGCTTATTGTGGATGGCTCTATTGTACTTGTTGGTGCGTTTATATTTGGATGGACTAAGTGTTTGTATGCTATTATTATTTTATATATTATTAGTATTTCTGTTGATAAGTCTATGCTTGGTATATCAGATAAGAAAGCTTTTTATATAGTTACTAGTGAGGTTGATAGAATTTCTTCTTTTGTAATTGATGAACTTGGTCATGGTGTTACTGTTTTTGATGCAAAGGGTGCTTATTCTAATGAAAAGACTAAGGTTATTTTTACTCTTATTCCTACGAAAGAGTATTATAGGTTTAAAGAGGGTATTAAAGCTATTGATAAAGAAGCATTTTTTACTGTTTTAGATGCTTATGAAGTACTTGGCGGTGAATAAAATGGATAATGTAAAAGAGTTTATTAGTGATAAAAATAATATTAAAAGATTTACTTATATGTCTATTGCTTTGTTTGTTTCTGCTTTGTGTTTTAATCTTTTTATTAGTCCAATTAATTTAGTTTCTGGTGGTGCAAGTGGTCTTTCAATTGTTATTAGGGAATTGTTTGGAATTGAAGCTTCAATTAGTATTTTTGTTCTTTCTATTATTTGTTTTTTACTTAGTTATTTTTATTTAGATGCCATTAATTCTATTGCGGCACTTTTTGCTGGTATTATTTATCCTTTGTTTATTAAGGCTACTTCTTCGATTGGAAATTTAATTTATATTGATAATTCTAATATTCTTCTTCTTGTACTTTTTGCAGGTATAATTGGGGGAGTTTGTCAGGGAGTTGATTATAGACAAGGCCTTAATACTGGTGGTTTTAATGTTATTGCTAGAATTATATTTAAATATTTTCATATTTCTATTACTAAAGTTAATTTTATTATTAATTTCTTTATTGTAGGTATGGGTGTTTATTTATTTGGATTTAATATGCTTTTATATGCTTTTGTGTATCTTTTTATCTCTAAGTATGTTGGTGAAAAGATAATGCTTGGAGTTTCTTTGAATAAAGCTATTTATGTAATTAGCGATAAGTATAAAGAAATTGTTCTTGTTTTAAATAAGGATTTAGGTCATGATGCCACTTTATACAATGTTAAGGGTAAGTTTAATGATGAAAAACGTAAAATGGTTATGAGTGTTGTTCCTAATTCTTCTTATTATGAGGCTAAGGAAATGATTAGTTTAATTGATCCGGATGCTTTTATATTTGTTTGTGATAGTTATGAAGTTTATAGGCAGGATGTTTCTATTGAAGACTTAAAATGTAAATAAGTCTTTTTTTGTTGTTTTTTGGTTTTTTTCTTTTTATTTTAATGTTATAATGTTATAAGAGAGTGAGGTGCTTTGTTTTGGATATAATTAAAATGAAGAATGTTTTTAAGACTTATCCTAATGGGGTAGGTGCTATATACGATTTAGATTTAAATATTGAAAAAGGGGACTTTGTCTTTATTATTGGAGGATCTGGATCTGGTAAGAGTACTCTTATTAAGATGCTTTATCGTGAAGAAAAACCATCTCGTGGTGAAATAATTGTTGGTGGAGTTAATGTTGCTAAGCTTAGAAATTCTAAAGTGTATAAACTTCGTCGTAAGCTTGGAGTAGTGTTTCAAGATTATAAACTTCTTCCAAAACTTACTGTTTATGAAAATGTTGCATTTGCTTTAGAAGTTACTGGTGCAGATAATAAAACAATAAGAAAAAGAGTGGTTAGTGTTTTAGATAAAGTTGGATTAAAAGATAAGATTAAAGAATATCCTGATAAATTATCTGGTGGGGAACAACAAAGAGTTGCAATTGCTCGTGCTATTGTTAATAATCCTAAGATACTTATTTGTGATGAACCTACTGGTAATTTGGATCCTAAGATAAGTTTGGAAATTATGGAAATACTTGAAAATGTTAATAAAGATGGCACTACTGTTCTTATGGTTACTCATGATATTACTATTGTTGAAAAGTTCAAGAAAAGAGTTATTGCTTTAAAGGATGGTAGACTTGTTAAAAATTACGAAAGGGGGTATTTTAAACATGAAGACTTGTAGAACTTTTTTTAGATGTTTACGTGATGCTTTTAAGAGTGTTTTTCGTAATTTTAGTTTGTCTTTAGCTAGTGTATCTTGTATTACTATTACTTTAATAATAATTGCGGCGGCTTTAATTTTATCAGAAAATGTTCAAAACTTTACTAAGGAAATAGAACGTGATGTTACTATTGTTGCTTTTTTGAAATCTGATGTTTCTGATTTGAATCGTGAAAACTTTGAGTCTGCTGTTAAGACTAATAGTAATATTGATACTTATACATATAAGTCTAAAGCTGATGTTAAGAAAGATATGCAAGATGAAAATGATACTTTTAGTTCTATTTTAGCAGAATGGGATGATGTTAATAATCCTCTTAAGGATACTTATACGATTAAAGTGAGGGATGTAAAAAAGATTGGTGAGACTGCTAAAGAATTAGAGGCTATTGATTGTGTTAGTACTGTTCAATATGGTGAGGGTTTAGTTGAAAAGTTGGTTGGAGTATTTGATGCAATTAAAAAAATTACTTATGCTATTGCTCTTTCATTAATAGTGGTAACTGTGTTCTTAATTATTAATACTATTAAACTTACTATATTTTCTAGAAAAAGAGAAATTGGTATTATGAGGCTTGTTGGAGCTTCAAATCTTAGAATTAAACTTCCATTTGTTGTTGAGGGAATATTCTTAGGTATGATTGGTTCAATTATACCAATACTTATTGTTGTATTTGGATATAATGCTTTATATGATTATTTTGGTGGAATTTTATTCTCATCAGTAATTAAGCTTGTTGAACCTATGCCTTTCGTAATTAATGTATCAATAATTATATTAGTTATTGGTATGGTTGTTGGTATGATTGGTAGTGGTCGTGCTGTAAGGAGGTATGTAAAAGTATAATGAAAAAATTAAGGGTTTTGATGATATTAGTTGTTGCTTTTTGTATTGTTCCTTGTGTTGTTAATGCTGAGACTATTGCAGATTATAGAGCTAAAATAAAAGCAATCGAGGAAGAAAAAGCTGAGAATGAAAAGAAAAGTGAAGAGGTTCAAGCTAGAATTGATGCTGCAAATGAAAGAATTAGTGAAATTACTAATCAAATAGTTCAAGCTAGAAAGGATCAAGAAAGTACTCAAAAGGAAATAGAAGAACTTAATAAGGAAATTGATGCTAAAGAGGAAGAAATAAAAGATTTAGTGGCTTTTTATCAAATATCTGATAGTGATAATTTCTATTTGAAATATATTTTTGGAGCAGATAGTTTTGAAGATTTTATATATAGATTTTCTGTTGCTGAGCAGCTTACTGAAGCTAATGATAAGTTAGTTGATGAAATGAATGCTTTGATAAAAGAAAATGAGTCTAAGGTAAAAGAATTAAAACAACAACAAAAGAAGTTAAGTAGTCTTAATGATGAAATTAAGGTTGAAATAGAAAAACTTGGGTCTCAAAAGAGAACTTATTCTGAGAATTCTTTGGATGCTGATGAAGAAATAAAAGCACTTGAAGATCAAATTGCGTTTTTTAAGAAAGAAGGATGTTCTGAAAATCAAGATGTAACTAAGTGTTCTATAAATGCTCCTTCTGCTAACGGGTTTATTAAACCTACTCCATATGGTTATATAACTTCATATTATGGTGGTAGAATTCATCCAATATTTGGTACTGCTAGTTATCATGATGGTGTTGATATTGCTGCTGCTACAGGGACAACTGTTTATGCTTCTGGAACTGGTAAGGTAATATTTTCTTATGCTGATAGTTATGAAAATTATGGTGGATTTGGTAGAGCTATTCTTATAGCACATAATGTTAATGGACAAACTTATACTACTTTATATGGACATTTGAGTAAAGCTTCTGTTAAATCAGGACAAATTGTTCAAAGAGGAGATAAAATTGGTGAGGTTGGCTCAACTGGATGGTCAACTGGTCCACATTTGCATTTTCAATTTATGTATGGAAGTGGTTATGGGACTACACTTGATCCTATGGATATGGTTGATTTACCACTTTCTTGGTAAAACACTGAAATTTCAGTGTTTTTTTTATTGACTTTTTATATTCTTTGTGCTATTCTTTAGTTGTAAGCACGTAAGTGTTTTTATTTTGAAATAAAACATATAATTAAGAGGTGGATTATGAAAGCGTTAAAAAATGTAAGAAGTGAAATGTCTAAAGTAAAATGGCCTGATAAAAAATATATGGTTAAGTATTCTGTTGCGTGCTTTGGTATGACAATATTTTTAGCTTTATATTTTTATGGTTTAAATGTTTTAATGGCATTTTTGAAAGGATTAAGATAGTATGGATAAAAAGTGGTATGTTGTTAATACTTATTCTGGACATGAAAAAAAAGTTCAAGAAAAGTTACTTATGAGAGCTTCTTCAATGGGAATGGAAGATTATATTTTTAGAGTAATTGTTCCTGAAACTACTGAAGTTGAAGTAAAGGATGGAGTTACCAAAGAAAAAACTAAAAAGTTATTTCCAGGATATGTTCTTGTTGAAATGGTTATGACTGATGAAGCTTGGTTTGTTGTACGTAATACACCAGGTGTTACAGGGTTTATTGGATCAAGTGGTAAGGGTGCTAAACCTACTCCTTTACAACCATATGAGGTTGATAAGATACTTAATAATATGGGTATGTCAAGGCTTGAAGTTTCTACTGATTTAGCTGTTGGGGAACTTGTTAAAGTTACTTCTGGTCCATTTGCAGGAATGGAAGGTAAGATTGAGTCTTTAGATTTACCTAATCAAGTTCTTACAGTATTACTTGACTTGTTTGGTCAAGAAACTTCTGTTGAAGTTGAAATATCTCAAATAGAAAAAGCATAAAATACTTGCATTTTTTCTAATTTAATGATATTATTTAGACGCTATATATTTTTTAAATATATATTTAGTGGGAGGCATTTAGCTATTTGCGGTCATGCTATTAAGACCACTCGCGAATTAACAAAAAAATTATGGAGGTGTTTTTCGTGGCAAAAGAAGTTACTAGAAAGGTTAAATTACAAATTGCTGCAGGAAAGGCTACACCAGCTCCACCAGTTGGTACAGTTTTAGGTCCTACAGGAATTAATTTAAGTGAATTTTGTACAAAGTACAATGATGCTACAAGAGAAAAGATGGGAGATGTATTACCAGTTGAAATATCTATTTATGATGATAGAACATTTGATTTTGTAATTAAGACTCCACCTGCTGCATTCTTAATTAAAAAGTATGCTAAGGTTCAAAAAGGATCTGTTAAAGGTTCTAAAGAAGTTGTTGGTACTTTAACAAAAGAACAATTGAGAGAAATTGCTGAAATTAAATTACCTGATTTAAATGCTTATTCTGTTGAAGAAGCAATGAAAATTGTTGAAGGTACTGCTAAAAACATGGGAATAACTATAGCAGAATAAATAAATTAGTTATTATACATAGGGTTACCCTATGTGGGAGGTAAAACCGCAATTACCACATAAGGAGGTTAAAATAATGAAAAATAGAGGAAAAAATTATAAAACTCTAGTTGCAAAAGTTGAAAAAGGAAAACTTTATACTAGTGAAGAAGCTATTTCATTAGTTAAAGAGCTTGCTAATACTAAGTTTGATTCAACAATTGAAGTTGCTATGAATCTTAACTTAGATGTTAAAAAGGCTGATCAACAATTAAGAGGTGCTATTACATTACCAAAAGGTACAGGTAAAACTTGTAGAGTATTAGTTCTTGCTAAGGGTGATCATGCTAAAGAAGCAGTTGAAGCTGGTGCTGATTATGTTGGAGATACTGATATGATTGAAAAGATTCAAAAAGAAAATTGGTTTGAATTTGATACAATTATTGCTACTCCTGATATGATGCCTCAACTTGGTAAATTAGGTAAGGTTTTAGGACCTAAAGGTTTAATGCCAAATCCTAAGACTGGTACAGTTACTACTAATGTTAAACAAGCTGTACTTGAAGCTAAAGCAGGTAGAGTTGAATATAGAACAGATAGTTATGGAAATGTTCATGGAATTATTGGTAAGGCTTCATTTAGTGATGAAGATTTAGTTGAAAACTTAAATGCGTTTGTTAAAACTATTTTAAGAGCTAAACCTCAAACTGCTAAAGGAACTTATGTAAAATCTATTAGCGTTTCTGCTACTATGAGTCCATCTGTAAGAATTGATCAAAATAGTTTTGACAATTAATATAAAATAGTGTATAATACTATTGAATTTGATTTTAAGTGCCAAAGACAGTAGGTGTTAAAGTAAATCCTACCGAGGACTTTTATAAAGTATCTGGAGTCTTTGTGTATAAAGACTCTTTTATTTAGGCACATAAATATAATAAGGAGGTGTCTTATGCCAAGTGTTAAAGTTTTAGAAATGAAACAAGGCGTTGTATCTGAAATTAAAGATAAGTTAAATAATTGCAAATCATTTGTGTTATTTGATTATCGTGGTATGACTGATAATGATACTAAGGATTTAAGAATTAAACTTAGAGAAAATGATTCAGATTACAAAGTTTATAAAAATACATTACTAAAGATTGCTCTTAAGGATTTAAATATTGACTTAGACAGTTACTTGGAAGGACCTACTGCTATTGCTTTCTCAAATGATGATATAGCGGCAATTAAAGTACTTAGTGAATGTTCTAAAAAGAATGATGCTTTAGTACTTAAAGCAGGTATGGTTGAAGGTAATGTAGCAGATAAAGATAAACTAGATGAATTTGCTAAGATTCCATCACGTGAAGGATTATATACAATGCTTGCTGGTGGTATGATTCAAATTGTTAAAGATTTATCTATTGCTTTAAATCTTTATGCAGAACAAAAAGAAAATTAATAATTAATAAATTAAATTAAGGGAGGAAAAATATTATGGCAAAAATTACAAAAGAAGAATTTATTAGCTCTTTAAAAGAAATGACATTATTAGAAGTAAAGGAATTAGTTGATGCAATGAAAGAAGAATTTGGTGTTGATCCAAGTGCAGTTGCAGTAGCAGCAGCTCCTGCAGCAGCAGTTGAAGAAGGACCATCTACATTAACTGTAGTTCTTAAAAATGCTGGTGCAGCAAAAATTAATGTCATTAAAATTATTAGAGAAGTTACTGGTTTAGGCTTAAAAGAAGCTAAAGATATCGCTGATGCTGGTGGAAATGTTAAAGAAAATATTCCTGCTGAAGAAGCTAATGAATTAAAAGCTAGATTAGAAGAAGCTGGCGCTGAAATTGAATTAAAATAATTGATTGATTTAAAGCCTGTTTTATGATAGGCTTTTTGTCGTATAAAAGGGAGGAAAAATGACTCACTATTTTACTAATGATAATATTGAAAGTAATATAAAAAAAATATTGGTAAAAGTTAAAGATAAGACTTTTAGTTTTTATACTGATAATGGAGTGTTTTCTAAACGTGGTCTTGATTTTGGAAGTAGAAGTTTGATTGATACTGTTCTTAATCTTGATGTACATGGGAATGTTTTAGATATTGGTTGTGGCTATGGTGTTATTGGAATCATTTTATCTTCTTTTTTTCATTGTAATTATGATTTAGTTGATATTAATAAAAGGGCTATTCATTTGGCTAAAATGAATGTGTCTTTGAATAATAGTTATTGTAATGTTTTTTATAGTGATGTTTATTCTAATATATCAAAAAAATATGATTTTATTATTACTAATCCCCCAATTAGAGCGGGTAAAGGTGTTTTATATAAATTTTTATTTGATGCTAAAGATTATTTAGTACCTGGAGGTTCTTTAATATTTGTTATTAACAAAGATCAAGGTGCAAAAAGTGTTATTAAAGATTTATCTTTGGTAGGAGAAGTAGAAGTTTTAAATAAAAATAAAGGTTTTTTTGTAATAAAATGTATTTTTAATTGACAAATTGACTGAATTGTGGTAATAATATAAGTTGGTTATTTGTCTATTTGAAGACGAATTGTTGTTTAAAAATTTGAAAGTAGGGGTGATTTTTTGTGGCATTTAAAGTAGTAAATTATGGTGACCATAGAAAAAGAAGAAATTTTTCCAAAATTAAAAATACTTATGAATTAAGAGATTTATTGGAAATACAAAAGAAATCATATAATTGGTTTATTGAAAAAGGTATTGAAGAAGTATTCAATGATTTATTCCCCGTAGAGAACTTTGCTGGTACATTATCATTGGAATTTGGTGATTATCATTTTGATGAGCCTAGATATTCTATTAAAGAATGTAAGGAAAGATATGCAACTTATGCTGCTCCATTGAAGGTTGATGTAAGACTTTTTAATAATGAAACTGGTGAAGTAAAAGAACAAGAAATTTTCTTGGGTGATATGCCACTTATGACTGACAGCGGTACTTTTGTTATAAATGGTGCAGAACGTGTAATAGTTTCACAACTTGTTAGGTCTCCTTCAGTATATTTTAATAAGGAATTAGATAAGAATGGTAGAGTTTTAATTACATCACAAATTATACCTACTCGTGGTACTTGGTTAGAGTTTGAAACTGATGCTAGGGATATTTTATATGTACGTATTGATAGAACTAGAAAGGTTCCTTTAACTACATTGCTTCGTGCATTTGGTTTATCTAGTGATGATGATATTATTAAATTATTTGGTGATAGTGATTTTATTCAAAATACTATTGCTAAGGATTCTACTAGAAATACTGATGAAGCTTTAATTGAAATATATGAAAAGTTAAGACCTGGTGAACCTGCTACTCTTGATAGTTCTAAGAATCAAATTATTACTAGATTTTTTGATGAATTTAGATATGATTTGGCTAAGGTTGGTAGATATAAATTTAATAATAAATTAAATGTTCTTGATAGAGTGCTTAATCAAACTTTAGCAGAAGATATTAAAGTTGATGGAGAAGTTGTTGTTCCTAAGGATACTGTTGTTACTAAGGAAGTTCTTGAAGTATTAAAACCAATATTTGCAAATGGTTATGGTGTTAAAGAAGCTAAAATTAATGATGAATTAG
>CAZVVV010000012.1:0-11971 GCA_964630725.1 uncultured Muribaculaceae bacterium | reverse complement strand
ATTAACAGAAAAAGAAAGTCCCATAGCCTCACCCTCTCCATGATAAGGATCTTGACCTAAAATAACAACCTTTACTTGATCATAATCAGTATATTTAAAAGCATTAAAAACATCCTCAGCTTTTGGATAAACAGTATGCATTTTATACTCATTACGTATATCACTAACTAACTTTTTAAAATATGGTTTAGAAAACTCATCTTGAAGAACAATATCCCACTTTTTATTAAGCATAACACTACCTCCAAAAACATTTTACAACAAAAATAAACTAATTACTAGACCTAACTTCCTTAATAACAACATCTCTAAGCATAAATATAGAATAAGTATTTATAATGGTAAGCAACCCTACAAAAATATCAATAGTTCTCCAAACAACATAAGATGAAGCAATTCCTCCTATAAACAAAGACAAAACTGTAACAACCTTAAGAATATTTATTAACATTTTTTTGTTAGTAAGTCCTTTTAAATTACTAAGAGCATAATAATACACAGTTATAATCGTAGAAAAAGCAAACAAAACTAAAATAAAAAGCAATAAAACCTCTCCAACATACCCAAAATGATAATTAAAAGCATACTTAGTAAGTTCAATTCCATTAATCGAAGAAAATACTCCGTAGTCGCTAGTGGCAATAATCAACGTTGTAACAAACGAAACAATAAAACCTATAAAATAAGTAGAAACAATTCCAGTATTTCCTTGTTTAATAAAATCAGTATTACTACTAGTTCCACTTATCATTGCACTAGTACCAACACCAGCTTCAGTTTGAAAAATACCTTTCTGAATACCAATAAGCATCGCATATAAAAAACCACCAGATATTGAATCAACATCAAATGCACTATAAAAAATGTTTAAAAATAATTCTGGAATAAGAGAAATATTTTTTACAAACACTATTAAACCAATAAATAAATACATAAACATCATAATTGGAAAAATCTTATTACAAAAATTAGAAACAGTCTTAATTCCTTTTAAAAAAACAAAGCAAGATAATACCGTTATAACAAAAGAAACTATTACAATATTTACACAATACATATCTTCAATCAAAGAAACCATAGTATTATTTTGAATTGCTATAAATAAAGTAGAATAAGAAATTATAGCCAAAATAGCATATAAAACAGCAAGTTTTTTCTTTTTAAGACCATAATTAATATAATAAAAAGGTCCTCCTTGACACCCATTATTGTCAATTCTTTTATATATAGTTGACAAAATGTTCTCCACAAAACAATTAATAGAAGTTAAAAATGTAATAATCCATATCCAAAAAACAGAACCTAACCCTCCATAATAAATAGCAAAAGCAATACCCGCTAAAGAACCAACTCCTATTTTTGAAGATAAAGACATAATTAAACTATCTTTTGCACTAATACCATTATGATGTTCCTCAGTTTTAATACAAGACATCACTTTAAATAATCTGAACTGAATAAACTTAAGTTTAAAAGTAAAATAAATACTAGATAAAAAAAGAAAAGAAATTGCAACAGCCCAAATAAGTTTATTAATAAGTTCCATAACATCACCAATTAATTATATGAAAAAAAGTAGGAATTAACCTACTTATGATACTTTTCATTATTAATTATCTTAAAACTACGATAAATCTGTTCAAGTAATAAAACCCTAAATAATTGATGAGGAAAAGTCATTTTAGAAAAAGATATTCTTTTTTTAAACAAATTATATATTTCCTCATCAAATCCATTTGAAGATCCAATTATAAAAGTAATATTACTATTATAAGAAAGTTCATCATTAATAAAATTAGAAAACGAAGTACTAGAATACTCAATACCATTAACATCAAGTAAGACAACATTATCCTTTTCTTTAATATTTTTTAATATAGCATCCTTCTCTTTAGCCAAACAACTCTTAACATCTACATCACTACAATCAGCAATTTCAACCAAAGAAATCTTAGTATACTTACTAAGCCTTTTAAGATATTCACAAACAGCATCCTTAAAATACTTTTCCTTCAACTTTCCAATACAAATAATCTTTATCATTAAATAACTACCTCTTCCAATGCCTCAAATTGTTTAGCAACAAGAACTTCTATATTATCATCTAAACCATCACGCATAATATCATATACAAGCTTACTATCATTATTTTCCAAAGACAAATGAGCAAGTATAACATACTTAGTCCTAGAACCAACAAGCCCCTTCAAATAAGTAAGCGCCTGTTCATTAGACAAATGTCCTTCATCACTAAGTATTCTCATCTGTAAATAAAATGGTTTAGAACTATGTCTTAACATATCAACATCATGATTACTTTCCATAATATATATATCTTTATTAACAATTTCTTTTAAAACATTCTTATTAATATAACCAGTATCAGTAATATAAACAAGCTCCTTGTCACCATCACTAATAATCATTCCACAACAATAACTATCATGAGACAAATCAAACAATTTCAAAGAAGTATCACCAATACTAAACTGTCTTTCATTATTGATTTTATCATAAGACACTAAATTTTTAAGATCAGTCATAGTATAAACAATAGGATTTTTCTTCAAAACAGACTTAAGTCCTCCAATATGATCTTTATGAGTATGAGTAATAACAACAATATCAATATTAGGAACTTTTCCACCTAATCTTTCTGAAATATTTTTATATGTCAGTCCAGCATCTATTAAAATAACACAGGAAGCAGTTTCTACAATAGTAGCATTACCACGAGAACCACTTCCAATTACCCTAACTTTCATCAATAAAGTGAGAATGGGTTAACTACAGAACCATTTCTATACACAGCATAATGAAGATGTGCACCAAATGAATAACCAGAATTACCCATAGTTCCTATAACTTGTTTTTTAGATACAACTTGACCAACACTAACATTAACAGTATTTAAATGGGCATATAATGTTACAACACCATTACCATGATCTATTTCAACATAATTACCATAATTTACAACACTCGTATTATTACCATAACCAGTAGCAATTTCAGTAACAGTACCACCTTGAGCAGCATATATTGGAGACCCAAGACCAGTACATGAAATATCAAGTGCATAATGTCTTTCATAAGAACGATATTCAGCATAACTAGAAGTTAAACAATATCCACTCTTAGTAGGCCATGCCCAATAACCATCAGGTGCACTATAATTAATTGAACCAGAATAACTGCCACTCCAACTAGTACGTTTAGTACCAACTTTAACAATTTTATCAACAGGTTCCTTTAACACTTCAGAAGAAACCCCAACAGCACTAACTATAAATCCATTCTTTCTTTGTACTTTTTTAGTAACTCTTTCTACACCATTTTCACCCTTCTTAACAGTTTTAGATTGTCCAACATACAAAGAACTATCTTTTTGTTCAATAGTATCATACTTAATAGTTTGCTTATCAACTTCATGCGTAACTTCAGTAACAGTAATTTGAGGATCAATCAAATTAACAACCAATTCTTGCCCTTCATATAAAAGAGCATCCTCACCAGATAAATCATTATTAGCAACCAATAGTTCTTTTATATTAAGTTTATTAGCCTCCGCAATAGAAGCCAATGTATCACTAGCTTTACATTTATAAGTTTTTTGTTTATCTAAATTACCAAACAATAAATACTTAGTAAGTTCCTTAGTAGCAGAAACATTATCATGATCATAAAATATTTTCTCATTAACAGGAACCCTTCCTTTTTTTATAGTAATTTCATCTTCTATATAAACATTTTCAATAATAGTACCTTCATCCACAATATCTTGTTGTTGTTCTTTAAGATAAGCATCATATTTATCTTTATCAACAAACGATCTAACAGTTTCATTTATTGAATCAGTAAAAACATTTTTATCAAGTACATAAAGTTTTAAATCATTATCTTCCTTTTTAATAGTAACAATATAACCATCAATAGTAAAAGCCTTCTCATTAGAAATCTTATTATAAATCTCAGCAACAGAAGAAATCTTTTCATTATAAGTAATTTCTTTTTCAATCTTTAAATTATTAGGTTCATATACTCTAGAAACATTATACTGTTCCTTTATAGCATTTTGCTTTTCATTTATATAAGATTCAAACTCACTTTTAGACTTAATAAGTCCAATAGACTTACCCTCTAAATAAACACGATAAACATCCTGAGCTTCATAATAAGCATCTTTAGTATTATCAACAAAAACAAGTCCAATAGCAAGAACAAAAGCTAAAAAAACTGTAAAAATTGCACTAGTCTTATTCACTCTTATCACCAACCTCTTTAATATCATTAGTATAATTCATAAAAGATTGAGTATTCTTTTTAAAAAGTAACTCAGCAGTACCAGTACTACCATTCCTATTCTTACGTAAAATAACTTCTATTTTACTAATATTATCCGGAGTACTAGCCTCTTTATTATGATAATCATCACGATACAAAAATGCAACAATATCAGCATCTTGTTCAATTTGACCAGATTCTCTTAAATCACTAAGTATAGGTCTTTTATCTTCACGGGATTCAAGGGCACGAGACAACTGTGCTAAAGCAAGAATTGGTATTTGAAGTTCCAAAGCAAGAGCCTTAAGAGCACGAGATATTTCAGAAACTTCTTGTTGTCTTTGCCCAGAATATCTACTCATTCCATTAATTAAAGTAAGATAATCAATAACAATAAGTGCTAAATTAGGATCTTGTGCTTTAACCCTTCTTGATTTAGCTTTTATATCTCCAACTGTAATATTAGTAGTATCCGCTATATAAATATTTGTATCAGCAAGAGTAGCCATAGCACTAGTTACCCTAGACCAATCCTTATTTTCTAAATTACCATTCTTTAATTTAAAAGCCTCAATTTGCCCAACCGATGCAATCATACGAGGAACAACTTGTTCAGCCAACATTTCAAGAGTAAATATGATAACAGACTTCTTATCATTAATTGCAACATTTTGTGCAATATTAAGAGCAAGAGCAGTCTTACCAACTGATGGACGAGCTGCTAAAATAATAAGTTCCCCAGGATGAAAACCATCAGTTAATTTATCAATATCAATATAACCAGAAGAAAGTCCACTAATTTTTCCCTTGTTCGCAGCAAGCTTTTCTAAATTAGTTTGAACATTAGTAAGAACCTCAGGCATATGTTTAAAATCAGTAGCTTTTCTATCTTTAACAACCTCTAAAATTCTGCTTTCAGCTTTATCTAAAGTTTCTTCTAAATTATATTCATTACTATATCCTAAAGAAGCAATATCAGTAGCACTATCAATAAGTCTTCTTAAAACACTCTTCTCCTCAACAATATTAATGTAATAAGAAACATTTGATGCAATCGGAGTCTGTTCCATAATCTCAGTTATATATTCGACTCCACCAACCGCACTAAGTAAACCTTGATCCTTTAATTCATTAGTAAGTGTAGTAAAATCAACCGGAATACCATTATCATATAACTTTTTAATGGCATTAAAGATCTTGCCATGCTTATCTAAATAAAAACTTTCAGGAACCAAACTTTCTATTGCTTCAACAATTGCACTCTTAGAAAGTAACATTGCTCCAATAACAGATTGTTCAGCTTCAATATTTTGTGGTATTTCTCTATTCACCATATCACCTACTTCTTCAATTCAACTCTTACAATAGCAAAAATATCTTTATACAAATCTATTTTAACTTCATGATAACCCAAACTACTAAGTGGACTATCTATAATAATTTGATTCTTAGAAATATTATACTTATCAAGTTTATCTTTAATCTGTTTAGCAGAAACACTTCCAAAAACCTTATCACCTTCTCCTGTTTTAACAACAAAAGAAATTTTTTCACCCTCAATTTTATTCTTCATATCAATAGCCATTTTCCTATTATAATCATCAAGTTCTTTTTCTTCTTTTTTTTGCCTATTTAAAATCCCCATATTAATATCATTCTTCTTAACAGCATATCCATTCTTAATTAAAAAGTTTTGCGCATAACCATCTTTTACTTCCTTAATTTCTCCCCTTTTACCTTGATTCTTTAAATCCTTTATAAATATAACTTGCATAATCTCACCTCTTTATAAGTTTAAGAATTTTATTTTCAATATCATCTATCTTAGCGTGTTCAATAGCAGCAGCCCCTTCATTCTTGTTACCACCACCACCAAAATTAGCCATAAATTTATTAACATCAATTTTATCAATAGATCTAGCACTTATACCAATAATATCATCATCTATTTTAGCGGTAACTACACAACTCTTAATATCTTGAAAAGTAAGTAAAGAGTCTGCTACCATAGCTAAATCTTTTCTAGAATATATATCGTTAGACTTATCAATAACAACTGCAAAATCATTATACATAGTAGTCTTTTCAATCAATTTAACCTTTCTTAAATAACTATTAAAATCATCCTTTAATAACTCTTGAGATTGATTCATATCAGCATTATTACTAAGTAAATAATAACAATAAAAGAAAGTTTTACGATTAAGCTTATAACTAAGTCCATTAGTATCTAATATAATTCCAGATAAAAGCAATGTTGCATACATCTTTGGTATCTTTACTCTAAACCTTCTAAGCAACATAGAAATAATTTCTGAAACACTACTAACAGTCTTATCAATATATAAATAATTAGCATTAATAGTATCACTATTAGTATCATGATGATCTATTATAATAACTTTAGAATAAGAAGATATTTTATCTAAACAAATAAGTTTTTTCTTATTAACATCTAATATAACAATTAAACTCTTATCATCAATCAATTCATCAGCAGACTTACTATCAATAAAATAAATTCCCTTCATCTTTTTTAAAGCTTTATTTATTCCATAATCAAATTCCTTATCATCAGTAACTAAATAAAACTTTTTCTTATACTTTTTACATATTAAAGAAAAACCAAGAACCGATGCAAAAGCATCAATATCCATATTGTTATGTCCAAGAATAAAAATTTTTTTTGATAAAAACAATTCCTTAGCCAGAATTTTCTTTAAACTTTTAAAATCCATAACTCCTCCTTGTCCACTCTATTATACTATATTTTTTTAAAGATGTCATTTACAAAGAAAAAAAATAAACAATTTCTTGTTTATTTTGTAAATGGTAATAAAGCAATCATACGAGCTCTTTTAATTTGTTCAGCAATATATCTTTGATGTTTAGCACAAGCTCCAGTTACACGTCTAGGTAAAATCTTACCCTTTTCATTAACATATTTTTTTAGTATTTCTACATCTTTATAATTAATTTGCTTACCAGCACACATGTAACAAACTTTTTTTCTTTTTCTATAAAATTCTGCCATAATTTTCCTCCTTCTTAGAAAGGCAATTCATTGTCTCCGATTTTAATTTCATCACCAAAATCTTTAAATGGATCATCTACTACATTTGTAGTTTGATTATTACCAAAATCATAAGGTGTTGCATCATTATTTACTGGAGCTGATTGATAATTATTTTGTGTATAATTATTTTGAGTTGGAACATTACTTCTTTGTTCACGACTAGCTCTAGATTCAATAAAATGAACAGCCTCTGCTATAACTTCAGTAACATATCTTTTTTGACCATTTTGATCATCATAAGATCTTGTTTGAATTCTACCTTCAACTGCGATTTGACTTCCTTGATTAATATAATTTTTAACGTTTTCTGCTTGTTTACCCCAAACAACAACAGGTATAAAGTCAGCTTCTCTTTCACCTTTTTGATTTGTATATTGTCTATTTACAGCAAGAGTAAAAGATGCAACCGCTCTATTACTTGAAGTATATCTTAATTCAGGGTCTCTAGTTAATCTACCAATTAAACATACTTTATTCATAATTTACCTCTAATCTTCTAATTTTACTACTAATGCACGAATAATATCTTCGCTAATATTAACGATATGATTAAACTCATTTATTGCATCTACTGTAGCTTCAACTGTGAAAAGGAAATAGTAACCTTTTTTATGTTTCTTAATTTCATAAGCTAAATCTCTTTGACCCATGTCCTTAACTTCTAAAACATTACTATTAAACTTTTCAAATGTTGCTTTTACATCATCAGCAACCTTTTTAATAGCAGCTTCATCAAGAGTAGGTTTAACAATAAACATTATTTCATACTTTCTCATTTTTGCACCTCCTTTTGGACTCTGGCCTTTAGTAACAAAGGCAAGGAGTAATTTAATACTCGCACATATTATACCAATAAATTATATGTTTTTGCAAGTGTTTTTGTAGAAAAATTAGCAATTGTCATCAACATTGCACTTATTAACAAGGTTATCAACGTAAACAAGTTGCTGCTTTGTACCAATTTTACATGTAGTAAGTACTAAAACATTTTTCATCTTTTCTCTTTTTATAACTATAGAGCTATTCCTTTTTTCTTCATAAAAAGAAGAAATTTTATAAACATATTTAACATCAGAATAATAAATATTTACAGCATCACCAATCGTAAGCTCATTAAGTCTCTTAAAATATGCACTATTGACATTACCACTATGAGCAGCAAGAATGAGAGTTCCTCCAATAACATCAGGCATATCAGAAGGAGAAATTATAGTAACATTTTTATTTACATTGTTTAAATCAGAATCAAAAGAATAAAGCTTTCTATCTAAATTAATTTTATCAATTACAATACTTCCAATAGCCTCATCTAAAGAAGAAAAAGATTCATCAACATTATCAACCTCTACAACAGAAAATAAAGGAATAGCCTCATCATAATAAATAAATTTAACATCAACAAAAATATTAGAATAAGTAAGAAATATAAATAAAAATATTAATGATATAAAACCTCCTCTAATACTTTTTAGCATAATAAATCACCACACAAAGACTAACTACAAAAAATATCAAACACACTTTAATTATAAAAGAAAAAGAAACTTCTCCTGTATCAGGAACTTTTACAAGCATATTATTAGTCATATTAATCTTAATAACTTCATTTTCATCCTTTATTTCAAAACAATTAGGCTTATCATCAAGTTTATATCCAGAAGGAGCAAGAGACTCATAAATACAATAAGTACCAGCATCTAAATTATCTAATTGAATCATACCAGCATCATCAGTCTTTCCGTCATAAACAAGTTTATTAAAATCTTTGAAATATATCTTAAAATAAGCATCAGATAATCTTTTAAGACCACTACTATCAGTCTTTATAAATAATAATTTACCCTTCTTTCTCTCATTAGATATTTCAACATCAATTATTTTGCCATCTGATTCTACATCAAAATAAACTTTATCTAAAGATAATTTATAATACTTTGGGGCAGTTTTTTCAATTAAATAATACTTTCCTATCTTAACATTATCAAATTCTAACACACCATTATCATCCGTTTTTCCACTAAAAACCATTTTATCATTTAAATCATAAACTTCAATAAAAGCATCAGATAATTTCAAATTCAAAGTCTTATCAACTTTAGTAAATATAACTTTAGAAGGACGTAAATTCTCAAACTCATAAGTATACTCTTTCTCCTCAGTAATATTAACATCAAAATCTTTAACAAAATTATAACCATCAGCACCACTAACCTGAGAAATATTATACTTCCCATATGGTAAATTAGCAGAAGCAACTCCATCCTCATTTGTACATATCTTTGAAACAAAATTAAAACTAGAATCTTTAATTTCAAAACACGCATTACTTTCCAAAACTAACTCTTCACCAGTACCACCTTTCTTTTTTTTAATTATAATCTTACCATTTATAACATCATCAGAAACATCAATATCAATATTCAAATGTTCTTTATCAATAACAACATCATAAACCTTATCATTTATTTTATATCCAACTGGAGCCTTAACTTCTTTAATTTTATAACTTCCATAATCTAAAAACAACTCACCAAATCCTTTATCATTAATTGTAATCTTACCAACCGATTTATCATTTAAGTCAAAAACTTCATAAATAGCACCAACTAAATTAGCGTCACCTTGAGCCTTAAAAGAATTATTTAAAGAATCAATCTTATTTAATTTAACAGTACCACCAGTAACCTCAACATTAAAGCTAAAACTAGGAATACTAGGATTACCAACAGAAATTATATCTTGATAATTAGAACTAGCAAAAAGTGCAAAAGATTCAGTAGTTCTTGAAGATTTTTTATAAGTTAACGTATCACTACCTATTTTAATCGCAGTAATTTTAAGTTTATTACCATTTCTTGTAACTTTAATATTTTTCAAAGAACTAACCAAATTATAATTAGATAACACTTTATTAGTATCATTAATTTCTAAAGATTTACCTAACATAATCTTATACTTTTTTGAAGCAAAACTAGATTTTACTAAGTGTTGTTTAACTAAATTATTAATCTCTGCAACTTCCTTACTATAAAGACTTTTATTAGGATTAGCATTCCTACTAGATTTAAAAGTCCAAGTAAGATCAGGCCTCATAATCCTCCATATCATAACTTGCGTAATCCCATACCATTTCTTAGAAGTATGATCAACATTATTATCTTTGTATCCATATCCATAATATGCAATAAGCTTAATCTTCTCAAACTTACTACTAGTAAGCTTAGAACTACTAATAATATTTTTATCACCAGTTATCATTGAATGACTTCCTTTTGAAGCACCCTCTAAACTAGTTTCTGGCTCAATGCAATAATAAACCCTATTATCAATACTAGACTTTATCATCCAACTATTGTAATCCATAAGTCCCAAACTCTCACTTGCAAAAACAGTAAAACCAGAATTAGGATGATAGACTACATATAATTTTCCCTTATAAGAAGCAGCATCAACCTCTAAAAAAATAGTAAAAAATAATAAAATTAAAAACATTTTTCTCATAAAACACCTCCTAACTATTCAAAGAATAATGTCCTTACAAAAACACTATATACTATTAAAATCAACTTGTAAAATGGCACTTTTTAAAAATTCAGCACTAAAAACAATACCAAAATTAAAATTTGGACAAAAAAAAGATATTTATGTTACAAAAAATGTACTCCCAACACAATTTTGGACAACTGAAAAGTAACAAAATATCGATTTTCATCAAAATGCAAAAAAATTAGAAAATTTTACTTTTCTAATTCTTTTTTCAACTCATCTTTACTCATTTTAGAATATCCTTTAATTCCTTTTTCCTTTGCAAGAGACTTAAGTTCATCTAAAGTGGCTTCTTTTTTTTCTTCATCTTTCATTTTACCATTTTCTACTAAATAATCAATTTGTTCTTTAGTAAGAGTTTCATATTTAACAAGATTTTCTGCAATTAAGTCAACAAGTTTCATATTACTCTTAATAATATTTTCAGTTTTCTTATAACATTCATCTATTATCTTTCTAATTTCCTTATCAATTTCAAAAGCAACTTGATCCGAGAAATTTCTTGATTTATTATAATCTCTACCTAAGAAAACACTAGATTCATTTTGTTCTAATTGCATTGGTCCAAGCTCACTCATACCATATTCACAAACCATAGCTCTTGCTATCTTAGTAGCACGTTCAATATCATTTGAAGCACCAGTAGTGATATCATCAAAAACCAAACTTTCAGTAACACGACCAGCAAGTAAAGTAGAAATAGTTTCTAAAAGTTCTCTCTTAGTTGTATGCATTCTTTCATCTTCACTTTGAATATTAGTATATCCACCAGCCATACCACGAGGAATAATAGTAACTTTTTGAACAATATTAGATTGTTCGAGTTTTAAACCTGCAACAACATGACCAGCTTCATGATAAGCAGTAATCTTTTTATCTTCCTTAGTAATATTTCTAGAAGTTTTAGCAGGCCCCATCAATACTCTATCATGAGCCTCATCAATTTCAGCCATAGTAACTTCATTTTTATCACGTCTAACTGCAAGAAGAGCAGCTTCGTTAAGTAAGTTTTCCAAATCAGCTCCAGAAAAACCAGAAGTTCTCTTAGCAAGATTATCCAATGTA
>CAZVVV010000011.1:0-12138 GCA_964630725.1 uncultured Muribaculaceae bacterium | reverse complement strand
GGTTAATGAGTATATATGCCTTATTTCAACAACATTTAATAAATAGTAATATTATATGTAATTATATAGTTTTGTATTGTAAAAACTTTATAATGGCTTTCATATTACAAATATTTTTTATTGGACCATTAGTAAGAAATATTTTTAGAATTATATTTAAAAACCAATTACAATCATTATAACAACAACTTACAATTTATCTACTAGATCAGAACAAAATTTCTGATTTTTTTCTATTAATAAAATAAGACTAGCTAAATATAAAAGAATAGACTTATAAGAGTAAAAACACTGTAAACTATTCATCACAAACCTTGTAAAAAGTACTAAAAAAGACTATACTAATTATATAAAGAAATAAAGAGGTGGAACTATGGTAAATAATGTAGTAATAATTTTACTAATTTTATGTGCATGTGTTGGAATATATCTAATAAAATGTTAACAGGGAGTGATAACATGTTTGAAAATAAAAAAATCTTAATATTAGGTTTTGCAAGAAGTGGATACGATGCTGCCAAATACTTAATAAATAAAAATAACCAAGTAATAGTAACAGATAAAAAAGAAATAAAAGATGAAAAATATGATGAATTAAAAAAACTTGGAGTACAATTTGTAATGAATAATGATAAAACAGATATTTTAGATAGTACATTTGACTATTTAATTAAAAGTCCTGGAGTTCCAATAGATCATCCATACGTCATAAAAGCAAAACAACTTCAAGTAGAGGTCATAAACGAAGTAGAAATGGCATACCGTATAATTAGAAAAGAACATAATATAAAACTAATTGCCATAACAGGCAGCAATGGAAAAACAACAACAACAACACTTATTTATAATATGTTAAAACAATCTCATGACAACATCTTTTTAGCAGGAAATATTGGTTATCCATTATCAGGATTTATAGATAAAGTAAAAGATAATGATATAATTGTAATGGAAACATCATGTCAACAACTAGAAAACTTAAAAGAATTTAAACCTGATATTGCAGTAATGACTAATATTACTGAAGCACATATAGATTTTATGAAAACATATGAACACTATAAATATGTAAAAAGTAAACTATTACAAAACCAAACAGAAGAAGACATTGCTATTTTAAACAATGAATCAGAAGACTTAAAAGAAGCAACAAAAGATGCTAAATCAAATAAAAAATACTTCTCATCAAAAAATATTATAGATGGATGCTATATAAAAGATAATGAAATATATTATTATGATGAAAAAATAATAGATTTAAAAGATATTAAATTACGTGGAATGCATAATTATGAAAACATTATGGCATCTATCATGGCAGTAAAAGAATTAAACGTTACAAATGAAGACATCAAGAAGGTGCTAACAACCTTCATGGGAGTAGAACATCGTTTAGAATATGTTAATACAGTTAATAAAAGAATATTCTATAATGACACTGAAGCAACAAATATAAAATGTACACAAATAGCACTTTCCTCATTTAAAGAACCAACAATAGTAATCCTCGGAGGATTAGAAAGAGGGCAAAACTTTAATGACTTACTACCATATATGAAAAATGTTAAAGCAATCCTAGCAATTGGACAATGTAGAAAAAGAGTAGTAGACTTTGCAAAAGAAAATAATAAAGAAGTATTTGAATATGAACATCTAAAAGATGCTACTTTAAAAGCCTATGAAATATCACAAGAAAACGACGTAATATTACTTAGTCCTGCCAGTGCATCATGGGATCAATACAAACAGTGCGAAGATAGAGGTTCAGAATTTAAAAATATAGTTAATAACTTAATTGACAATTCAAAATAAATATGATAATTTAAAATAGAAAAGAAGGGAGAGATAAATATGCCAACTAATAACGAAGAAAAAAAAGAAACTAAAAAACAAACACCTAAAAAAACAACAAGTACTAAAAAAAATACTAGTGTAAAAGCAACTACTACACCAAAGAAAACAACAACTAAAACAAGTACTGCTAAAAAAACTACTAGTACTAAAAAAACAACAACAACTAAAAAGGCAACACCAAAAACTACTACTAAAACTTCAACTAAAAAAACAACAAGTGCTAAAAAAACTATTACAGCACCTAAAAAAGAAGAAACTTTAAAGAAAGAAAACATAAAACAAGAATCAAAAGAAGAAAAGAAAGACTTTGTTGAAGAAGCAATGGATGTAGTAGAAAACATTATGGATACTAAAGATACAACTAAAAAATATAAAGAAGATGACATAACTAAAAACACAGCAGTATCTATTCTTGCATACCTTGGAATCCTAAGTTTAATTCCATATTTTCTATGCAAAGATAGTAAGTTTGCAATGTTTAATGCTAAACAAGGAGTAAATCTATTTATTCTTGAAGTAATTTGTACACTTTTAGCAAACATTATTAATCTATTCACTCCATGGTGGATAGCAAGAGCAATAATTTATGTTGTATACTTAATATTCGTTCTATTATCATTAATCGGAGTTATAAACGTATTAAATGGTAAAGCAAAAGAACTACCATATGTAAGTTCATTTAAATTTATAAAATAGACTTTGAAAAACTCAAAGTTTTTTTTATTTGATTGTAATACCAAAAATAATATGGTACAATATTTATATAAATAATAAAGGGTGATTGAACTATGAAATTTATAAAAAATAATTATAAAAAAATAACTCCATTTGTAGTAATAATGTTAATAGCATTAATCTCATATTCAGCTACACAATCATCATATGCTGAAACAACTACAAAAACATTTACAAGAGAAGAAATACAAAACATGATAGTATCTACTGCAGTAAGCTATCTAAGAAATAATACATATTCAGACTACGATCAACATTCAATGGATGCATCATCTACTTATAATGGCTCAACATCAATTACAACATTCAACTGGAGAGACTTCAATATAACACCAGAAATGGTAAGTAGAACTAATAACTTTCATGATGACTGTAGTAGTTTCGTAACACAAGTACTAATAAACTCAATAGACTATGACTTTTCAAATTACTATACTTATACATCAAATCTTTTTTATGTATTTAATAATTTTACTTATAACAAAGCTAATTCTTCAAAAGCAAACTTCATCAAAGGATATCAAAATGCTGGTAAAAGTGTTTCGACATTCTTTTTCAATAAATTAGCAAGTACACAAGCAGGGGTATCCGCAGGAACAGAATATAAAAATGATAAGACTCTTGTAAACTATTATTATGAATTCACTGGAAATGAAACATCAACTGAAAGAAATACTATAAAATCAAGTGTTAAACAAAGACTACAACCTGGAGACATCGTAGTATATAGACATAAAACATCATCAGGAAGTCTTGGAGGACATGTTATGGTCTATGCTGAAGACTTCTATGATAACGAAGGAAACAAAATGACAGGATTTATTCATTCAACAGGTACTAGTTATAATTTTACTACTGAAACATTAAATAGAGATAAATATGCAATAAGAACTGGTACAATCGAAGACAAAATTGATGGTATAATTGATGATGAATATACAACATCTTATATGATACTAAGACCTATAAACGATTATTGTTCATCAAATGATTCATGTAGTCTAACTGTACCAAACAATTCATTAGCAAGACCTTCAATGACAGATTTAAAAATAGAACAATATATATCAAATGATACTAAAAATATTTCAAAATACAATAGTGTCAATATAAATGAAACAATTACATATAATTTAGATATAAAAAATATAAAAATAAATCCAATTAAAAACATTACAATAAGTGCATCAACACCAAGTAATACAACCTATGTAAGTTGTAATAATGATTGTAAATATAGTAATAATGAAATAACTTGGACATTAGATAATAATAGTGAAATAACAAGTAATACATATAGTTATACAGTAAAAGTAAATAAAGAAACAACAATTACTAATACAGGTTTTAAAATTAAAAACTCTGATAATACAATCCTTCAAATGAGTGAATTAAATACTAACATAAATCCAAGTATTAATAACCAACTAGATACTAATGTATTAACAAGTATAATAAAACTATCTCAAGAACTAAATGAAAATGAATATTTAACATATGGAACAAGTACAAATGATAATACATATAAAACAGATATCACTACTATAAATGAAAATAATAAAATAACAATTTCATCAGTAGACTATATAAGATTCTTATACTATAATGCCTATGGAATAGATTTAAGTACTATGACAAAAGATAATATAAAAACATCACTATTTAATACTCAAAGTGGTTTATACTCAAGAAAAACTACTAACAATGATGCTATATCACAAATGCTTGTACCAGGACTATATGGTGGAAGATTACTTAAAGGTAATGATAATAATGATCGTACTAGATTTATGGTATATAATGACCTTGAAATCGGAGACATAATAACATACTATACCTCAAGTGCATCATTAATAAATATTTATATTTATCTAGGACAAGAAAATAACTATCCAACTTTCTTAAGACTTGCAACTGATAATACTATTACTAAACTAACTGATACATCAGCAGAAGACTTATTCAATGCATTATATGCAAAAAGCTTATTTGCAATATTTAGACCTACAAGATACTACGGAGTTACAATAACTTTACAAGATAATAATAAAACAGATCATATAACATTAGCTAAAAATACAACTTATAGAAATCTACCAATAATAGAAAAAAAATACACTGTAACATACGAATATAACACTACACCTGATAATGAATGTAAAGATAAAGATGTAGTTGATGATATATTCGATGGTTGGTATAAAGATTCTACAAAAGTAGATGAAACAACAACAATTACTGATCAAACAACACATACCTTAACTGCAAAATATACAAATAAAGAAATAACATTACCTAGTCCAGTTAAGAATGGATTTAAGTTTGATGGTTGGTATGAAGATTCAACATTACAAAATAAAGCATCAGAAACTAATACATATACACCAGAAAGCGATATAACATTATATGCTAAATGGGTTGAAGAAAAATCAACAGAACCAGATACAGACACAGATACTGATCCTGATAAGGATAAAGACACAGACACAGATACTGATCCTGATAAGGATAAAGATCCAGAACCAGTCGAAGAATTTAATATAACATCAGATAAATTTACAATAGAAGATGGTTACATATACTTAAATGAAAGCAATAAAGAGTTTACAAGCTATATAGATAACTTAAAATATAGTAAAACATTTAACTATACTTTAAAACTATATGATGAAAACAAAGAAATAACAAATAATATAATATTTACTGGTTCTAAACTAAAAGCAATAGATAATGACACAGTAATAAAAGAATATATAAACATTGTAAAAGGTGATGTTAATAAAACAGGAACAGTAACAATGGCAGATGTTATGAAACTAGTAGACTATTTATTTGACAGTGACACAATGACTGAAGCCTATAACCTAAAAGCAGGAGACGTCAATAGTACTAACACAGTAACAATGGCAGATGTCATGAAACTAGTAGACTACATTCTAGAAGGAGGAGAACTATGATGAAAAATATAAAATATTTACTATTTTTAGGACTATTCCTAATCCCATTAAATACAAACGCTGCATCAAGTAGTATTTCACTAAGCTGTCCATCAACTGCAAACCCAGGAAGCACTATAAGCTGTAGCATATCAATGACAACATCTGGAACCACTGCAAACGGAATATCTGCAGTATACTCATTTGACAGTGGCCTATCATACGGAAGTTTCACTACCGCATCAGCATTTTCTCCACTTAAGAGTACCTCAACAGGATTTGCACTAAGTGGTTCTGGAGGAGTACCATCAAATGTATCAATCGGAACTCTAAAAGTAAAAATAGCAAGCACAGTTAATGGAGGACAAAAATACCAAGTAACACTAAATAATATTCAAGTATCAGACACAGAGTATAAAGACATTCAATCAAACAAAACAGCATCACAAGAAATAAGAATAAAATCATCAAACAATAATCTATCAAACTTATCAGTATCAGGACATGAAATAAACTTCAATAAAAATACAACAACATATACACTAGAAACAACATCTTCAAAAGTTACAGTAAATGCAACAAAAGAAGATTCATATGCTACTATATCTGGTACAGGAACAAAAAGCTTATCATATGGATTAAACACAATCAAAGTAGTAGTAACATCAGAAACTGGTTCAAAAAAAACATATACAATAAACATAACTAGAAAAGATACTAGATCAGATGATGCAAAACTATCTTCATTAACAATAAGTAATGCTAATATAAACTTTACTACTAATCAAACAATATATAATACATCAGTAGAATCTAATATATCAAAAGTACAAATATCTGCTACAACAAACAATGATAAAGCATCATTTGTAAGTGGATATGGTCCAAGAACAGTAAATTTATCATATGGAAAAAATACATTCAAACTAGAAGTAAAAAGTGAAAAAGGTACTACAAGAACATATACAATAAACATAACAAGAAAAGATACAAGATCATCAAACAATAATCTATCAAGTCTATCAGTATCAGTTGGTAAAATAAACTTTAATAAAAATACAATAACATATAACATAGATACTAAAAATGATGTAACTAGTGCAACTATAAGTGCAACACTTGAAGATCAAAAATCAACATTTGTAAGTGGATATGGTCCAAGAACAGTATCATTAAAAGAAGGATTCAACTCTTTCCAAATAAAAGTTAAAAACGAAAAAGGTACTATTAAAACATACACAATAAATATAACAAGAGAAGATGGAAAAAGTAGAAACAATAACCTAAAAGAAATAACACTTAGTACAGGTAATATAACATTTGATAAAAATAATTTAAATTATAATGTAACTGTAGAATATGAAATAGAAAAACTAACAATAAATGCAACACCTGAAGACTCTAAAGCAAAAGTTACATATCAAAAAGAAAATACCCTAAAAGTTGGAGAAAACAAAATAATAATAACAGTTGAAGCAGAAAATAAAAGTACTAAAAACTATGCAATAACAGTAACAAGAAAAGAAGAAGGTAAAAAACTATCAAATGTAAGTAGTTTATCATCATTATACATTGATGGAAAACAAATAACCTTAAATGAAAATCAAACAGAATATACATACCAAACAACACAAACAGCAGCAAACGTAAAAGCAACTCCTACAGATTCTAACGCTAATGTCACAGTAATGGGAAACACTAGTATAAAAGATGGTAGTATAATCCAAATAATAGTAACAGCGGAAGACCAATCAACAACAGTATATAAAATAAAAATAGAACAAAAAGAAGAAAAAAACAATACTATGTTAATAATATTAATTCCAACTATAATAATAGTTATTGGTATAATAACATTTGCAATATTAACAAAAAATAAAAATAAACCAAAAGAAATAGATGCAAATCTATTAAACTTAAATAGGAAATAGTAAAAATTGCTATTTCTTTTTTTTAAAAACTATTATATAATGAATATAGACATAAGAGTAGGGTGGTTAAAATATGCAAAATTATATAGAACAATTAAAAATAAAATACAATTATGATGATAAAACAATAAATGCACTAACTAAAGTCATACCTGCTCTAATAGAATACTATGGAATAGAATATGAAGATACAATTCTAAAAGCAATAAACGATACAGAAATAATATGTTGCAATTCCTATCAAACAATATCAAAACTAAAAGAAGAACAAAAACTAACCACTAAAACAGGTAATACTCAGTTAAAAGATATAGATTCTGAAGGAGCATACATTTCTAATATACAAATAGTTTATAACGAAATACAAAATAAATATGAAATAATAAAACAAAATAGAAAAATAGTAATATCACATACATATAATCTAGATTCACCAAAAGGACTTGAAGTATTAATACTAAATATATGTAGAACAATAAAAGCTGAAAATGAAGAATACGTAGTAGAAGGCAACACCTTAATCCAAAAAGAAGGTCTATCTGAAAGAACATATCAAATATCAATGGATGAAGAAAATATAAACTTAGACTTATCAAGTGAGACAAATATAGGTATTCATATAGGTTCCTTATTATATGATACTGAACAAATAGAATCAATTATTCTAAAAGATAAATATGATACTCATAAATATGATTATTTAAGACTAATAATAAAATATATAAAAGAAGTATTTGAGCTAAAAGAAACTCTAAATGAAGAAGAACTATTAAAAAATAATACTTTTAAAAATATATATCAAAATAAAGAACAATTCGAAAAACTATCAAATTGTATAGATGAATGCTTAAATATAGAACATGAAATGGTAATATATGCTATGAATAGAGAAGAAAAAGACAAACTAGAACAAATATTAAAAGAAACATTCGAAGAAAAAATGATTAAAGAATTAGTAACACTAAAGAAAGAATCAGACAAAATAAAAAGAGTTAAAACTCCTGAGTACTAAAATCAGGAATAAAACTCTTTTTTTGTGTACCATCCTCTTGAACAAAACAATTCCTAATACCTAAATCATAAGCATAATCAATCATTCTATAATACTCATCATTAGATAAAACGCGATTAAGTTCATCAAACTCTAACTCTCTAATCGGAGTATATTGATTCATTATACTAATAAAAATATCATCATGATACTTATTATATAAATAATCTATAACTTTGATAGAATCATCATAACAACCAGGCAACATTAAATGCCTTACAATAACACCTTTTTTAATAATACCATCTTCATCAAA
This sequence comes from uncultured Muribaculaceae bacterium, assembly GCA_964630725.1. Lineage (GTDB taxonomy): Bacteria > Bacillota_I > Bacilli_A > RF39 > UBA660 > JAEDJI01. The sequence continues at coordinate 3,375 of CAZVVV010000011.1, read as the reverse complement.
AACAGGACTACCAACTTGTCTATACATTTCCTCAATCGAAGAAGTAGCATACTTAAAATAATCAGGACAACTAGAATACTTAATAGCAAGATCATTAGAATAATACTTAAGATCAGGTAAATAAACATCAATAATACCATCAAGCATCTTAAGAGTAGATACATTTTCATAACTACTAGTATTATAAATAATAGGTATAGTAAGACCTTTTTTCTTTGCAAGAAGAAGTCCTTCACGTATTAAAGGAACATAATGACCAGGAGTAACCAAATTAATATTAAGAGCACCCTTATTTTGTAAATCAATACAAATATCACTAAACTTAGAAACACTAATTTCCTTTCCAACACATTCACTACTAATTTCATAATTTTGACAAAAAACACATCTTAAATTACAATTACTAAAAAATATAGCACCACTCCCTGCATCACCAGATATCGGAGGTTCTTCAAAAAAATGAAGAGCAGCACGAGCTATTTTTAACTTATTATTTGCCTTACAAAAACCAATACTATTATTACGATTAACACCACATTCTCTTGGACATAACTTACAACATGAAAAATAATCCATAATACCACCAAAAATATTATAACAAAAATGAATAAAAATAACAAAAAAATATCACTACATAAGTAGGTGATATAATGAGTAAATATAAAGTAGATATAACAGGACTAAATACAAATAGTATTAAAGTTCTAACACAAGAAGAAATGGAAGATTTATTTATAAAAATGCAACAAGGAGATCAAAATGCAAGAGATGAATTAATACATGGTAATCTAAAACTAGTACTATCAATTCTAAAAAGATTCAATAAAAAAGATGAAAACTTAGATGACCTCTTTCAAATTGGATGTATTGGACTAATAAAAGCAATAGACAACTTTGATTTATCATATCAAGTAAGGTTTTCCACCTACTGCGTACCTATGGTGATGGGAGAAGTACGAAGATATCTAAGAGACAACAATAGCATAAGAGTAAGCAGAAGTATAAAAGATACAGCCTATAAAATATTAAAACTAAAAGATGAACTAACTATAAAAAATGGAAAAGAACCAACAGACGATGAATTATCTAAACTATTAGAAATAGATAAAGCAGAACTAGCATTAGCACTAGATTCATTAAGACAACCAGTAAGCCTATTTGAACCAATATACAATGATGGAGGAGACACTATCTATTTATTTGATCAAATAGAAGACAAAAAAAGCAACAACGACCTAGACATCCTTTTAGCGGTCAATAAAGCAATAGAAAATCTAACTGAAAGAGAACAATATATAATAGATCAAAGATTTATAATAGGAAAAACTCAAATGGAAATAGCGCAAGAATTAGACATATCACAAGCACAAATATCTAGAATAGAAAAAACAGCACTACAAAGAATAAGAAAACAACTATAACAATATTAGACATTTACAAATAAGTTTAATGTATACAAAATACATAAATAAAAATATTGTCAAATACTTGTATAAAACTACTAAAAGTAGTATATTATATATAAAGAAGCACGTTCCTTGAACGCCGTCTTCTTGTGTTGACAAAAGATGCGACGTTTCCCTATATCAGAGAGACGTCGCATTTATTATAACTATTACTTAAAATATTTTAAGAAGATAATTAATAATAAAATAATAACTATAAATTGTGGCAAAATATCCAAATGGTACAGAAGAAATAATAAAAAATTACACTTTTTCACCAGCTAGACAATTGTATTCTAGTGACTCTAATATAAAAATAGAGTACAAAGGGAAAACGGTTTATCAAAGTATTAGTGTAAGAAATAATCTCGTTACAATTCATTTTTATTTTCAAAATGATGATAAAAGTGGATATGATACTGACGACGCATATACAGTGAATAAAGGACAAACACTTTACAATGCGTTAAATGACATTACAGCTTTTGAACCATTCTGGATACAAGATATAAATCCATTAAATGGAGAAAATGCATATTATTTAAAAACATTTTTAAGCTATCAAGATGATGAATTACTTACTACATGTGGCTATTATACTTTAGAGCTTACTAGTGGTTCATGTACAGGATGGGGATATTTTTATAGAGTTCATCCAATAGAAAATGATGAAGACACTTGGATAATACCTACTGACAATGACTATCCTGGTTGGTCATTAACAATGGATGCTTATGAAATTGGAACGCTAAATGAAGACAGCGTTGATATTATATATGCATATCAAAAGTTAGAATGGACCCCTGATACTATAACTCGAACAATTATAGGAGCACAATTAGACTAACTAATATGTAAAGCAATCCATTATAAATTGACAAACCATATCTTTTCATATAAAATTATATGTGGTTTAAGGGATGTGATCTAAATGAAAAAATATGATAAAAAAGACTATATAAACTTAGCAATTTTAATCATATTTTTTTTAGTATTTATAACCATATTAATGCTATGTACAAAAAACTCAATATATGGTTCAAAACTAGATTATGTAGATCAACATTATATGATTCCCGAATACTTTAGAACTCTTTTCTATAACAGTAAAAAACTATTTCCAAACTTTGCCCTTAACTTAGGAATGGGACAAAATATATACAACTTTTCATACTATGGTCTATATAGCCCAATAATACTAATATCATATCTATTACCATTCATTAAAATGGCAACCTATATACAAATAGTCTCTATTATTTGTATAATACTTGATATACTCCTATTCTATAGATACATATCAAATCACTATGGAAACAAATTAATAAGATTCATCTCAACATTTATACTACTTTGTTCAGCATCCCTAATATTTCATTCACATAGACACATAATGTTTGTAAACTATATGCCATTTCTAATACTAGGACTAATTGCCATAGATAACTATTTTAATCAAAATAAAAAAATACTACTTATGATAAGCATAACTTTAATAATATTAACAAGTTACTTCTTTAGTGTATCCGCTTTAATAAGCCTAATACTATATGCAATATTTATCTATTTAAAAAACAATAAATTCAAATTAAAAGACTTTATAATAACATTTTTAAAACTATCTATTTACTTTATAATACCAATAATGATAAGTGCAATCTTATTATTTCCAACACTAAGTGCAATTTTAAATAATAGGTTAGACAACAACACTACAACATCCTTAATGAGTTTAATCATTCCAAACCTATCATTTGAATACCTATTATATAGTTGTTACTCACTTGGATTAACAAGCTCATTTATACTTGCACTTGCAAACGGTCTATTATCCAAACAAAAACAATACAAGTTCTTAAGCATAACATTCCTTTTACTTGGACTATTTCCAATATTTATATACATTCTAAACGGAGGAATGTATATAAAT